>DAOVYW010000032.1 GCA_030635415.1 Candidatus Firestoneibacteriota bacterium | reverse complement strand
GGGCCAGAGAAAGATAGAGGTTCTGCTGGTTGCGGCCAAGGAGGATATCATTGACCAGCATGTGGATATTTTAAAGCGGGCCGGCTTGACACCGATTGTGATCGATGTGGATACTTTTGCGCTGGGGAACGCTTTTGAATACAATTTTGGCCGGGCCGCGGGCGAGACGATCAGTCTGATTCACATCGGCGCCAAGTTGACAACTATTAATATCCTGGAAAACGGTGTTTCCCATTTAACCCGGGATGTGGCGGTGGCGGGAAATAATTTTACCCGGGAGATTCAGAGGGAATTCGGGATTTCATTTATCCAAGCCGAGGAATTGAAATTCCGGGCGGGTGAAGTCCCAATCGAATCCGAAGATATTATGCAGATGGAAATGCCCGGCAAAGATAACGAGTCCAACCGGATCGGTGAAGCCATTACTCCGGTGTTAAATAAATTGGTAGCGGAAATTCAGCGTTCCTTTGATTACTATGAGAGTTCTATTCGCCGGGGAACCATTTCCCGCATCCAGCTTTCCGGTGGAACATCCCGGTTGAAAAAAATTGAAAAGTATCTTGCGGACAAACTTAACCTTGTTGTAGGGATGAATGACCCCTTTCAAAATATCAGTATTCCGGAAAAGGAGTTTGACATCGGTTTTATCACGGCGCGAGCCCAGATGTTTAATGTGGTAGTGGGACTCGCCATGCGTCAAGTGGAGTGAAACGTGGTTAAAATAAATCTGCTTCCCTTGAAAATTCGTAAAACCAAGGGCATGATAAAATTATATACCTACCTGCTTATCGGCGGTTCAGCCGGGACGCTGGTATTGGTTTTATTGGTGCTGGGTTTGATGGTGCAAACTCATCGTATCGAGGCAAAGTTGAAGAGGATTGCTTCCGCAGAAGAACTGTTTTCCGAGAGAGTCCAAGAGTTACGGAAGATTATCGGGCAAGAGCAACAGGCGCAGAAAAGCCGGGTCTTGCTGGAAAAATTAATGATTCGGCACACCATCTGGATTTCCATACTGGATGAATTGGCGAACGTGGTTCGCGATGATATGTGGCTGACCCGGTTGCAGTCGCAGAGGAAAGCGGACGCCGGATTGGAGTTGGCCATGGAAGGGCGGGCTTATAATAAAATAACCGTGGCGGATTTTTTAACGGCCTTGGAAAGATCCGCGCTATTTTCGGATATCGGACTGGGATCTTTGACCGAAGTTAAAGACCAGGAGCAATCCCAGGTTCAGTTTAAACTAACGCTGAATGCCGTTGGAGTGAATTTTCAAGCCGGGGAAAAACTGTGAATCGCCGGCTTTATATTTATTTTGCGGCCGGATTAGCCGTGATGGGCGTAGTGGCGGCCTATGTAGTAGGCGCTTATTCACCCTTGGCCAAGAATTTAAACGAACGCCGCCGGGAGTTAAAAACTCAGCAGCAGGAACTGAAAGCGGCGCGCGAATTGTTGACCCGGTACGATGAGTTAAAGGAGCGGGCGGACCAGGTTAAACTGGAATGGTATCACCTTCAGGAACGCATACCGGACCGTCCCCGCATAGCCGCTCTGTTGAAGGCGGTTACGCGGGCCGCGACCAAATGCAACATCAGGGAATTTCAATTCGCCCCTCAGGCCTTAGTGGCCAAGGAAGGGTTCTCGGAACAGCCGGTTCGGATTGAGCTTACCTGCGGTTATCATCAGTTGGGATTGTTTTTAAGCCAATTGGCTGCGCTGCCACGGCTGGTTAATACCCGGGAACTGCAAATCACCGGAAAAGAAAAACCGGATAAAGCCGTATCAATTACGGCCGAACTGACCTTGGTAACATATGTGTTTGACGCCGGTTTGCTTCATCAGCGGGAAGCAAAGGCGGCAAAAAAAATAGATAAGAAAGAGAAAGACCAAGAGTGAAGCGCAAACCGATGGCACATTGGGGAATAATGATCTTATCCGTACTCATAGGCTTGGGAGGTCTGATTTATGATTTGGAGGCCGGGGAGAAAAAACCTGCTCTGCTGATAGGTTCGCAACCGGTTTATAAAATTGAGGGAAGAAGAGATCCCTTTCTTCAGCCGTGGACCGGGAAACTGCATAAGGTTACGGAACAAGTGGATATCGAGAATCTGAAGCTGACAGGTATTATCAGAAACCCTCGGCGGGCCATGGCGTTATTTTCTTCCCGGATTGGGCCAAAATTCGGTTATTTACTCAAGGGCGACCGGCTGTACCGGGAAAATTTTCAACCGGTTCCAGGAATAATTGGTGAAATCAGCAATCCCCAGAAAGTGGTTTTAAAGCAGGGCGACCGGGAAATTATCTTTCGGTTGGATTAACCCCGTTTTTCCACAACTAATTAGTTCCTGTTGCGGAAGAGCGACTTGAGCTCGTCAGACCGGCAGAAGCCCCGGGCTAAAATTATGCCGGAATGATGATATAGCAGCAGGAATTATTTGGAAAAAGTACCGGCATGGCCGGAAAGTAAAAATTAAAAAGACCGGAAAGGAGTGATGACCCGCACATGAAAAAGCGAAAAGAGTGGGGGTTGCTGTTTACACCGGCTTTGCTGTTGGGGATTTTGAGCATGATGCTTGGTTGGTTGGGAACCGGCAGCCGGCAATTGGCCGAGGCGCAAAGTCAAGCGGAGGATACCGCTCCAGACGAATGGTTGTCGGCCGGGCAGGAAAAACTGACCGGGGTTGAGATGGAGACAGTTGATCATAAACTACAGGTAAAGATAATCACTACTGGAAAAGTCGGGAGTTCCATCCATTACCTGGACCAGCCACATCGTATGCTTTTGAAAGTACATGGGGCACTGTTGACATGGAAACCTACAACCTTGGAGGTGAATCAACCGCCTCTGATCCGCGTGCGGGCCGCTCAGCATGACGAGGAGGTTTGGATAGTACTGGATTTAACCGAGGCGGTGGAATGGGAACGACGGAGTCACGCTCAGGGCATTAACCTTATGCCGGAGAATATTTCCGCGTCTTCTGTTTCTGCGCCGGTGCCGTATTCCCCCCGCCGAACGGAAAAACCCGTGCCGCAAACCGTCTACGAACCAGCAGCTTTACCCGAGCCTCAAATTCCGGAGGGAAACGATTATCAGGTAGTGGATATAGCCGCAGAAAATCTGGGAGAAAAAACCCGGCTAACGGTTACTACCGACGGCCAGGTCCGTTATCGTGTGGAGCGAACTAAAAAGGGACACCGGCTATCACTTTATATTCATGGGGCGTCGCTTTCCTGGAGGGGGCCTCTGTCCGGGTTGCCGCAGGGACCGGTTAAAAAAGTAAATGCCTATCAACAGCAGGAAGCGGGAGAATCAATCGTCAAGGTGGCTGTTCAGATGATACGGAATAGTCCATACATGCTGTTTCGGGACCAGAACCAGATCGTAATTGAATTTGACAACCCAGGCACTATTGCCCGGGGCGCCGGCCGACGGGGTAATTTGCGGTCTCTGATGTCGGTGGATTTTCAGAATGCGGATCTAGCCGCGGTTTTACGCGCCTTGGCGCATGAGGCGGGCTTTGATCTGGTGCTCTCTCCCAGTGCTGAAGGGGTAACCGGCGTTCAGGGAATGGTGACTATAACAATTAACCAACAGGTCTTTGAGAACGTGCTGGATTTTATTTTACGTCCGCGCCAGCTGGCTTACACTATCAGCCGGAACATTCTACGTGTGGGATCAGCCTCGGAATTTGCCACCAAGACCAAGGTTTTCACCATGAAGAATTTGGATGTAAAGAATTCAAATATCCAGGAAACAATTACCGAGGCTTTCACCGAAGGCTCCAAGGGCAAAGTGCAGATCGATACTCATAATAACCGCGTGATTGTTTCAGCTATTCCCAGCGATATGATCAGGATTAGGAATATCATGCGGGATATGGATGTCCAGCGGCGTTTGATCACCCGGACTTATGATTTGAGTTATATTCAGCCCCAAAAAATAATCCCTATGATCAAGGCCAGTCTCTCATCACTGGGATCCGTAGAAAAAAATGAGCAGGGGAATGCTTTAGTGGTTACCGATCTTTCCGGAAATATGCCCCGGATTTCCGATATGATTAGCCGCCTGGATACCAAGGCGCAACAGGTTATGATTGAGGCTCGGATTGTGGAGATTTCAAGATCCAATAAGCAGGAACTCGGTATCAGCTGGGATGTCACTTCCACTGATCCCGCCATTGACCCCCAATTCACGGTTACCTCAATTCCCGAGGCTGTGAGGGCAGTGGCCACAATCACCTTGGGAATGCTCAAATCCGGGGTGGATTTAAATGCTACGATATCCATGCTGGAAGCCAAAGGTGCGGCCAATACCATTTCTAATCCCCGGGTGGCCACCCTCAACAATCAAACCGCCACATTGAAGGCCAGCAAGAATATACCCTATCAGACCAGTATGGTCAGTAACGGGGTGGTTTCTAACGTGATAGAATACCTGGAGCTGCCGATTACTCTGACCGTAACCCCCCAGATTACCAAGGATCGTCAAGTGCTTTTGAACCCGCTGGTTCTGGAGGTTACCACGATAGTGAAGGAAGGAGCGCCGCCGATTACCTCTTCGCGCTCTGCTACGACTCAGATGCTGGTTAAAGATGGAGAAACCATAGCTATCGGCGGCATGGTGCGGGATGAAGAATACATCAAGGAATCAAAAGTGCCGCTGCTCGGAGATATTCCTCTGCTGGGATTGCTTTTTAAGAGCAGGGTGAAGATCAAGGAAAAAATTGAGCTGGTGGTTTTTCTAACGCCTCATATTTTGGAGTAAACGGAAGTATGTTTCGATTTCTTACGGCTGGTGAATCTCACGGCCCTTGTTTAACGGTCATTATTGAAGGTTTGCCGGCCGGTTTGCCGCTGGAAGTGAGCCGGATAAACTATGAACTGGCGCGGCGTCAAAAAGGTTACGGACGCGGCGCCCGCATGCGGATTGAGAATGATCAGATTGTGATTAGTTCCGGTCTTCGGCATGGAGAAACGCTGGGCTCGCCGCTTTGTCTGACCATATCTAATCGGGACTGGAAAAATTGGCAAGCAACCATGGCCCTGGAAAAGCTCGCGGCCGGGATCAAGATTCAGAGACTCCAACGTCCCCGTCCCGGGCATGCGGACCTGGTAGGCGCGTTGAAATATGACCGGCAGGACTTACGGGATATTCTGGAGCGTGCCTCGGCCCGGGAGACCGCGGTTCGTGTAGCAGCAGGCGCAGTAGCCAAGATACTGCTGGGAATTTTTGATATCCAAATCGGTTCATGGGTGGAAGCTATTGGAGGCATACAGGCCAGGTTTCGTCTGGAAAATCCGGACCGTTTGACCAGGCAGGCGGAAAAATCAGATGTGCGTTGTCCGGATAAAGTTGCGGCTCCGGCGATGCGTAGAGTTATAGACCAGGCGGCAAAAGCCGGAGATACTTTAGGCGGGATCTTTGCGCTTTCCGCATGGGGATTACCTCCGGGTTTGGGGAGCCATGTACAATGGGACCGCCGCCTGGATATGCGCCTGGCCGGCGCAATAATGAGTATTCCCGCAATTAAAGGGGTGGAATTCGGTCTGGGATTTGCCGGGGCCGGAAAGCCGGGCTCGGAAGTGCATGATATTATCACCTATAGCCGGAACGGCAAATATGGACGCAGAACCAATCATGCAGGCGGTTTGGAAGGCGGTATGAGCACCGGGGAGCCGCTGCTGGTTCGCGCGGCCATGAAGCCGATTGCGAGCCTGCTCCATCCCCTGTCTTCAGTAGATATGCAAACCAAGCGCGTGCTGAAGGCCGGATATGAACGCTCGGATGTATGCGCGGTTCCGGCGGCCGCTGTGGTAGGCGAAGCTGTAATGGCGATCGAATTAGTTAAAGTTTGGCAGGAGAAGTTCGGCGGTGACTCGCTGGCTGAAATGCGGAATAATTGGAAGAACTGTTTGCGCCGATACTCCAAAAGATGAAGGGGCTTATCCTGGTTGGTTTCATGGGCACGGGAAAGACCGTGGTAGGCCGGGAACTGGCTTCCCGGCTTAAGTGGGATATGCTCGATACTGATGATCTTATAATAACCCGCGCCGGAAAAAGTATTTCCCGTATTTTTTCCGAGGACGGTGAACCGGTTTTTCGGGTCATGGAAACCGGCATGTTGGAAGCTTTAATGACCGATAATATGGCGCCTCGCGTGATTTCCACGGGTGGGGGTATTGTGTTGGCCGAAAACAATTGGTCTTTATTACGAAACCTTGGCTGGGTAATCTGTCTTACGGCTGATCCGGAAGTTATCCGGCAGCGGGTTGGAACCGCTGTAGACCGGCCCCTTCTGGCTGGAACACCGGAGGAAGTGCGCGGCAGGATTTATAAGCTGTTACAGGAACGGCAGGAGGCATATGCCAAGGCGGATTGGTTATGTGATACCAACCAACGCACCCCGGCCGAAATCGCGGACCAAATATTGGCTAGGTTTAATATGGAGGGTTCAATAAATGTTTAAAAATTTCCAAGAACTGGTAGACCGGGCTAAAGCAGCTCCTACTAAAGCGTTGGCCGTGGCAGTACCTGAGACCAGGGAGATTCTCCAGGCACTGGACCGGGCCTGGCGGGAAGGGATCGCTGAAGTGGTTCTGGCCGGTGACCAAAAAAAAATCGAGAGTATACGGGCGGAACTAAATCTGAATTTTCCTATAAAGCAGATGATTGATGTAAAGGACGAAAAAACCGCGGCCCAGGAGGCGGTTAAATCTATTGCCGAGGGACGAGCGCAAGTACTGATGAAGGGGAATCTGAAAACCAGTACCATTGTCAGCGCGCTCTTAGATAAAACTTACGGGCTGCGTACGGAAAGACCGATCTCGCATATCTTTATTCTGGAAAGCCGGGTGTGCGGCCGCCTGCTTTTTGTTACTGATTCAGCGATAAATATTTTGCCGGATCTGGAGCGTAAACGTTGGATTCTGCAAAACGCCATTAATTTCGTGCGCGGCCTGGGATATACCAATCCCAAGGCGGCTGTTTTAGCAGCCGTGGAATATGTGAGTGAGAAGATGCCGGCCACTGTAGAGGCCGCGCAACTTGCAGTTATGGCTGAGCAGGGGCTAATTGTTGACGGGCAGGTAGCCGGTCCGCTGGCCCTGGATGATGCGCTCTCGCCTTGGGTATGCCGGGAAAAAAAGGTTGGCGGACCAGTGCAAGGCGATGCGGATATACTATTGGTGCCTAACATAGAGGCCGGGAATATTTTCTCTAAATCCCAGACTTTTCTGGCGGATGCACCCCTGGCCGGAGTGGCCGTAGGAGCCAAGGTGCCTATGGTATTAAATTCCCGAGCCGATACCCTGAACAACCGTTTTTATGCTATCGCGGCTGCCTGCCTGGCAGCCTGACCTCTCCTTTTTACCTTCCGGATGTTTCAATTTAACACTTCGCGCCAATTAATATTACCGCTTAGCATTTAATAATGGCGCAACTGGATAGTGCAAATATTATGTGATATATTGTCCATATAATGTACACTTATCTTAATGACATAAAAAATAGAAATCATTATACATCAGGGATACTATCATTTTGGCATAACCCATTGGCCAAACATTTTGCCAAAGTAGTTTCGCTGTTGATAACCCTTAGTTTTGTGTTCCCTTATCTAACCTGGGCTTTTGAAAAAGATACTTTCCCGGCCGGAGAACGGGAAGTTCTTTTCAATTCTCAGGTACTTGCGATTCCCGGCAAATTCGGAGCAGTAACCAAATCCCATCAGGGTCAGGATAAATTAATAGTTTATATTCAGGATCTGCATTGCCATGAAGAAGTGCAGACCAATATCGCAGGCATTATTGATTATTTGAGCAAGAAGTATGGGCTGAAAATGGTAGGAGTGGAGGGCGCCAGCGGCCGGATAGATGTTTCAAAATTATCCGGATTTCCTCAGGCAAAGGTAAAGGCTGAGGTTGGAAGATACTTCATGAAGCAGGGTAAAATCACGGGTCCGGAATATTATGCGGCCATAGGGAAACAAAGGATTCATTTAGAGGGTATAGAGACCCAGAAGTATTACCAGGCCAACCAGGAAGGAGTGAAGCGGTTTCTCAATAATGAGAGTCAGGGCTATGTATACGATTTGCGGGAAATGCTGGAGGAACTCAAGGTTCAGGTATATGGTAAGGCGCTCAGGAAGCATGACCAACAGAGAACCAGGTTTCGCGGGGGAGAGCAATCGCTTCTGAGTTACGCGGTATATTTATACCGGGCAGGCCGAAACGCGGGTTTGGGCATGGAAATCTTTCCGCACTTAGCCCGATATGTGTCCCGGCGCAGAAATATCCTGCCTATGAATGTGGACAGCGATGCGCTCTATAAGGAAATGGAGCGGGTAGAGCGCGAGTTGCGCTCAGGACTTTACCGCAGCGGGCAGGAGCAGGGACTGGATGATCTGCACTACCGCCTGGACGTGATAGAGAAGCTGGTTAACATATCCATATCCCCAGGGGAACTGGAAGCATACCGTGCGCAGCCGGAGAAATTCCGCGTCCGGGTTTTTAGGGATTTCATCCAGAGTTTCGAGGCCGGATGTGATTGGTGGCGGGATAATGAGCTGTGCCGGCTGGATGAATACCTGAAAGAAGCGGAAATATTTTACCAGGTGGCAGACCGGCGGAGTCTATGCTTCGTGGAAAATACTCTAAATAGGATGGTGGATTACCAGACCCAACTTGCTGTGCTGGTAACCGGAGGTTATCACAGCGAGGAAGTATTAAAAGAGTTGCAACACCGGGATATATCCTATGTATGCGTAAAACCAGAATTGAGACATTCGGATATAGTGAATCCCTATTTTTCTCTCTTGAAAAATCAACGTACACCTCTGGAAAAACTACTGGCACAGAACCAGAATCTCCTGGGACTGGCCACGTGCTTCCGGACCAAGGCCGAGACAATGGCTGGAGTGAAAAATATACTGCCTGAGAATGTGAAAACCTTTGAAAAAACGCTGGACCTGACACTTAAGCTGGGACTGGTCATCCACCTGATGCGTGAAGGAGTAAACGGCCTTGTTGCCTTAAAGCAGACTTATAAGGATATAGTCGCAGCCTACCGGGAGAATAATTCCCGCATAGGTTTTGATTGGGATAATGTGCGCCTCGCGGGACGGATGGGGTTTTGTCCGGTAACCGGCGGCTTTACAGCCGTAATTTGTCCATGCGGTTTCCAAAGCAGAAACCGGCCCTTGTTGACCGTGGCGCTGAACAAAGAGTATGAAATCCAGATGATGACTTCGGACGTGGCCGCGGATATGTGGGCTAAAGCAGGGTGCGCTGACCGGGAGGCAGGTGGAGTGCTGACTGCCGAGATGCTGCGCCTGGGATGGCACGGACCAATTTCCGCCCTGGTGTTGGGAGTTCTGAAATCCCTTTTCATGCTTCCCCTGATACCCAGCCTGCAGATGGTGTTTAAAGGAGCTACGCCGGGTGCGGAGCCAACCAAGATTCCGGAGCGCCGGGTAAGGAAGATTGAACCTGCCAAAGACGAGGGCTTTCCCCAGCTGTCCATAAAAATCCCTGGAGATGAAATTAAAGAAATATCCGGCGAAGAAAGTAAAGAACTTGAATTGGTGGGCGAAATATCCGCCACGGCTGATGAGTTTATTCAACATATGCAGAATCAGGTAATACCGGCCTTAAGCAGTTCGGAAAATGCCAGGATAATACAGGAGTTTGACCAAGCCCTTCAAGTAGCCATGGCTAATAGCGGGCGTTTGTATTTAGTAGCAACCGGCAGAAGCGGGGAAGCAGTCGAGTATTTCCGGGCTTATTGCAATGAGGCTGGTTTTCACCGTGTGAGCATGCTTTCGCCTACTAGTCTGGATACGGTGCGCGAGGTAGGAGAACATGATCTGGTTTTGTTTGTCTCGGGGTCCGGTAGTACGCTCTCCATACTGGATGCCATCATGAAAATAGATAGGGAAAGCCAGGGAAAAGCGCGGTTCTTCGGAATAACGGCTGATAGAACAAGGGTTTTAAACCATGAAGATTTAAAACCAGCCTGGGAAAAAGTGAAGATAATCGAGATGCCGGCAAGCACCAAAGAAACAACCGGCGATAAAAAGACCAGGCTGTATTTAGGCACAGGGTTTGAACTTGCGGTATTATTTGTTGCGACCGCCATAATTAGGGCAAGCGAAAGAAAGCAATCAATAGAAGAATTATCCGAAGTCGTAAGCAGAATGATGCTGGAACTTGAATATGGATTAATTAAGAAATTGCCACAAAAGCAAAGCGTAAGCTTGGTTCAAACCCTGACCAGCGCGGGAAGAAAGCATGAGAATGTGGTGGTTTTGGGCGCGAGCCGCAGCGGCAATGTGGTGGAACTGTTCAAGCAACGGTTAAATAATATTTTCATTAATACCATTAATGGTTTTAAAGACCCCGAAGCCTTTTTGCAGGCAGAAGTCCTGGTGATTGTCTCGCGCAGCGGAAAAACCAGGGAAGTATGGAAAAAAACGAAACAAGCGCGTGCTAAAAGAGGGAAGGATATTAAGATAATACTAATTACCTCCCAAGATTCCCTGGATTCCAGTATTGCCAAGCTGGCGGATATAACTATCCCGCTGGCCGTTAAGATGCCGAAGGCAGAGGAGCTCAGTGTAATAGAGACGCAATTAAAGGGTCTTATGTCTCTGGGAGAAAGGGAAAAAAGTTCTGATTTTGAACGAATGGCCGCAGTGTATCTGGACGGAGTATTTGCCGCCTGCATGCAGGAATTAGGGTTGACAGAAGAAGCGGTTAGAGACGGCCATGCCCAGGATTCAAGTGGACTGTTTAAAAAAGTGTCTACCAGCCTGATAACTGAGACAGAGTATACCTGGGACATAAATATTGCGGCTCTGGCAGCAACACTCCAGCTTCAAAATGCAGCAATTTCACAAAAAATAAATAGGCTTAAATTTGAAGATGTTTATGAATTGTCTGAGAAAATAAGCAATATCAGTGAAACGTCAAGAAAAATATATCTAATCGCAGAAGGGGCCACGCTCTCCGTCCTAAAACATTTTGGCATGCGTCTGGCCAGCCGGGGATTCAAGGATATAATAATTGTTTCTTCTATAGAGCCTGTGCCCGTATTTCAGAAGGGCGATATCGCCCTGGCAGTATGCAATTTGGCTGATGCCCCGGAAGTAAAAGAGAATATAAGAATATTCCGGGAAGTCGGAGGCAAAGTATATGAAATCGGAGCAGGTGAAAAGGAATTCGAAGTGAGCAGGAACATGATGACAATTCCGGCCGGGGATGACGTTCAATTTGATGTTCTTCTGGATTTGCTTCTGGAAGCTGTGGTGGAAAACATTGGTTTGCCTTCAGCAGATAAAAAAGGATTTGGTATAAAATCCAAAACCTTCACAAACAGTATCATGGATAAAATAAAAAAAAGCTGTGACCGGGAATCGTTAAAGAATATTCTGAAACTCGGAGGGGATATTTATCAGGCTTACAGAAACAAGCATAAAATATTTATCCTGGGGACCAGAAGAGACGGGGCCGTGGCTGAGTGGCTGGCCAGGACCTTGAAAAAGCTGGGTTTTATAGTTGGGAACATGCAGACCGATATTTTGGAAAAAGGACAAGTGGTTCTGGCAATTTCCGAGAGTGGTGAAACCGGCGCTACTCTCCAGGATGTGAGGCGGGCCAAGCAAGCCGGCTTGAAGGTTTGGGCGCTTACCAGCGTAAAAGCAGCTGATTCACAATTGGCTGCCTTAGCCAATGAAAGCATATACTTGCAAAATATAGTTAGTAGCAAAATTGGCTGGCTTCCCAGCCACTCAACCTTTGAAATTACCGCCTTGACAGTAATGGCCAATACTTTGGTTCAGGCGGAAAAAACTCAATTGTGCAGGGAGTCTCAATCCAAGAGCGAGAAGCTTGAGTCTGATAGTTTAAGCCCTTTTTCCTGGCAGGATAGCCTAAAGACCGCCTATCTTTTAATGTTCTCAGGAATATTCCTGGGCTGGCTTCCAGTACTTTTGGGGAGCATGGATGTTTATGCGGTTATCACATTAATATCTCAACCCGGACTGATTTTTATTACAGCAGCTTTACTGCTCGGGGTGGCCCTGGCGGGGCTTGCACTTATACCTAGCATCAAGGACAAGTTTACCGCCTTGTGGCCGTTACTTTACCCGATTTCCGCAGCCTTCCTGGGAGCAAGTATTCCCGGGATGTTTTTTGCGCCCGCATCACTCTTTCCGGCTGGGATTCTGATGCCCCCGGGAATAATTTTAATTATGGCCGGGAGCCTGCTGGGAGCCGGGGTTTTCAGTATCCTGGCTTTGGCCAGCCGGACAGATATGCTTCTGCCACTATGGCAAGACATCAAAAGAATCGAGGATTGGTTGATAACTATTCTGCCGATCCGGGGAAGTCCATTGCCGGTGTGGTTAAACCCGCATTTCTCCAGGTTCCCGCCAATTAATCCGGCTGATCCACAAAATCCTGATCCTGCTTATAGTCTCGACGGAAAAATTTACATTCAACAAAGTATTCTGGACACCCGGCCGACTTTGATCCTTTTGGCTTATTATTCCCATGGATTTCTGCATGTCTGCCTGGGAGCTTTGAAAAAAAAGCTGAAGGTTAAACTCGGAGAAAAAGAAGAAGGCATAGTTTTTGGTATCTTAGCTGCGCCCTTTATTTTACTCCAGCTGGTGGGGTTGGGAATGGTCTTGCAGGCCATGCCGTACCTGAGCGCGCCATTGTTTATAGCCTTGCTGACATGGATGCTCGTCTGGCCGGGATATATACTTCTCGAAAAAGTGATTTTTTCAAGCTTAGCGTGGATATTGAAAAGAGGAGTTTTGGCATACCTGGTTCCTTTGGGAATAATTGGGTTAGGCTTGCAGATTCCGGCTTTACTGCCTTTGAGCATACCAATATCCATATTATCCTCCGCCCTGGTAATGGCCGGACTGGCGCCGATAATAGTCAATCTGCGTAACCGGATCCAAAACCGGCCGGCCAGGACATGGTTTGGTATAAACAGCCTCAAGTTCTCCAAAACTAAAGCCCTGGCATATGATTACGCCTTTAGCCGGCAGTACCAGCCCTGGCGTTTCAGCCTTAAAGACAATATAGCCTTTATGAAAAAGCACCGCGTAATTGCCGTGGTTTGTGCTGTGGCCGGACTGGGATTTGGCATGGCCTTTATGTCTATCTTCTGGTTTATGCCCCTGGTGGGTATTTTTATCGGCCTGCTTATTCCCTACCTAGCCTATGTATTTCAGAATTTCTTTTTATATGCCGCCACCGCCAATATGGCGGAAGCGGAATTCGTGCGGGAGAATCAAAATCCGGAGAAAGTGGAAAAATTAGTTGCTTACTATAAGCTGCGTTACGAAAAAGCCGGAAGTATAGAGCGGCTGGGGATGAATTTGCAAGCTTTGCAGGTGAGACTCAGCCTGCTGATGCCGATACCTATGGGCATTGCCAGGTTTGCCCTGGGCCGGGGCCTGATATTTTTCATGAGCTATTATTTTGCCGCTGATCTTATCAATCTTCTGCCCCTGAATATCAGCGGGGGGTCGGTATTAAAAACAATCGGTTTGGCAGGGTTAACCGGCTTTTTTGATTTTTGGTACTTGTCCTTCAATTATACGGATCTGGCCAGGATATTTTTTCTGGTCTTCGGACTCTCGTTTTTACGGCTCCCGCAGTTAGTCAGGACGCTGCGCGGTTTTTGGACCCAGGCCGGCATGGTGCGGCCTGAGGATCTGTATCTGGGTTGGGATAAATTTACCCAAGATGAATCAGCAGAGGTGGTCAAGGATAGATTGGACCGCCTGATAGAAGACTGGGGAAAAAATGTATTGGCATATACCCCGGCGGAATTGGAAATATTGCAGGAAACAGTAAAGGAAAAATTAACTGAATATGATAAGCAATTGGAAAAAACACAGAAAAGCGGCGCCTTTATCAAGTATCGTTTGGGAGCCATAGGCCTGGCCCTGTTCTTTCTGCTGACCCAGGTACTGGCAGTGCCGGCATATATCCTGGCCTATCCGGCCATCAGGCTGCGTTCCTGGGAGAGCGAAAATTCCTATCTGAATCTCTGGCTCAAGCTGGGAAGGCAGTTCACGGTCAGTTATTTCCACATGTGGGTCATTGCCGCGGAGATCGGTGTGAGCGTGAAAGCCGGACTATTGCTGGGAGATATACCCCAACTGGGATTTGTAGGGAAGTTTGCCAGGGGAATAATTCTGGCCCTGGAAGGCCCGGAAGGCGCGATCTCCTGGGGAGAGAAATTGTTCGGAAGCCTGCCGCCGGAGGGGGGAGCAGAGGCAGTTTCTAAACCTGAGGGCCTGGAAGAGGACATTGGACTAGGGCCTGAATTTGAAAAGAAATTCGAAAAAGTGAGAGAGGAACGCCAAAGCGCTTTCCAGGCCTGGGAGCAGGATCCGCAGGATGCTGATAAATACAAAAAATATAATGATCTTTGTGAAGAACAAGTCGGTATGTTGGAAGTGTGGGTAAAGGAAGCGAGGTGGGATAAAAAAGCAAGATCTGATATAGCGGATAAAGTTTACCCGGATGATTCCCAGGCGCGCGAACTGTTTCTTAAAACTAATGTAGTGGTGGCAGGGCATAAAAACACAGCAGAACTGGAATTGGTTGTTGAAATGAATTGGTATTTTAAAGAGTTGTATGGTACGCGTCCAGGCCAGGTTACTTTTTTTACCTGGAGGGACGATCCATTGGATGAGGAATTTACCCAGTCAGATAATGCCATTGTGTTATCGCGGAATGAATTAAATCCTCTGATCGAGGCCTTTGCCAAAGACCAGCAGGGATTAGTGGCGTGGAATGAATTGAGACGCCTGGTTTTCCAGGATTGGGAAAAAGATCAGGGCGATAGGGATAAATTATACTTTTATGCCAGGGTTTGCGAGGGACAGGTCTCAAAAACAAGGGATTTGGAAAGAGACCGGGAATTGGCCGAACAATTAGGTTTGACTGACATCTACTCGCAAGATCTTTTTATCCAGTACGGCGTACTGGTGGATGGAAAGGCCGGCCAAGCGGAAGTGCATAGCGTGGAGGCAATGCTGCAAACGCTTCCTGACGAAATGATGAATAAGGTCCGGTTTGTGACTTGGACAGAAGAACCAATGGATGCCAGGGCAAAAGCTGAAACTGGGTATCTTGTTTTTGAAACACAATTGTTGCTGTTACCCCGCGCGGATGCACAAGCTCCATTTGTCCCCATGGAAAACCTTTTACAGAGTTTGTGGGACTTGGAATTCGGACGGCACAATAAATATTCCTGGTATTATAAATACCAGGAGGAAGCAGAAGCCCAAGACGCTTTTTACAGAATTTATCAGGAACGTTACCAGGCAGTTCTGGAGAATCAATGCCAAGATGATAAAGCAACCAGAATCTCGGATTATCAAGGCGGGCACTGGCTCTTGCCGGTGCGCGGGCAATGGATCAGCGTAATCGGGAGTTATTCCACCGAAGAAATGGCAGCATATTATAATGCGTGCCTGCGGATGACAGAT
>DAOVYW010000227.1 GCA_030635415.1 Candidatus Firestoneibacteriota bacterium | reverse complement strand
GTTGTGGTGGAATTGGATGATACCCAGATGGGCCGGACTTTTAAATGGGGCGTGTTTCTGGAAGATGCGAGTAGCAGCAGTGTTTGGGGAATACCAACCGAAACTAATGATCAGGAGTCAAGCAAGCAATACCGGATATTTGTGCTCCGGAATTCTCGCCACTTCCCATGACCTGCCAGGTGGAGGGAATCTGGCAGCGCGGCGGCGTTGGTGGGGCATTTTCATGTGGACGGCTTTCGGGTTGATCAGACTACTTCCATGCATCTCTATAACGTGCTTCACGCCGATGGCCGGGCCTTGGGACATGTCAACGCTTTTGGGGCTAAATTCCTGCGAGAATTGACGCGTACTTTAAAAATCATAAAGCCGGAAATAATGTTGATGGCTGAGGATCATTCCACCTGGCAGATGGTAACTGAATCTTCGGAAGCCGGCGGCCTGGGTTTTGATGCGGCCTGGTACGCGGATTTCGATCACCAGCTTTGCGGGGACAGCGGATCGCGGCCGGAAACGGCCAAGCTCATCAAAACCGCCGGCTACGGCCAGGAACAGGCTCTGGTTATGGATTACTTTTCCGGCGCCTTGTCGGGGGCCGGGTGCCATAAAGTTGTATATCATGAATCGCACGATGAGGCGGGTAATTCCCACGGATCGAAGCGGACTATAGTAACCGCAGTAAATAACGCTCCGCTGGTGGGCGAGACCAGGCACTTTGCGGAAGCGCGCTGCCGCTTGGCTTTTGGCATGTCCCTGCTCTCGCCGGGCACGCCGCTCTTCCTGATGGGCGAGGAGATAGGCGCCCAAAAGGACTACCGGTATAATGATTTTATGGATAACCGGGAGGATCTCCAGGGCGGGCGGCAGGGAGAGGGCCGGCAGTTATTCGCTTTTTACCGGAAACTTATCCGGTTTCGGCTCAGCCAACCGGGTTTACGCTCACAGGATATTGATATTCTACATATACATAATGCCAACCGGGTAATTGTTTTTCAGCGCCATAACCATGACCAGGAGTTTTTGATTGCGGCCAGTTTAAACAACCGGCCATTTTTATCGGGATACAATATTGAGCATGGACTGCTGGGTGAAGGGAGCTGGAAGGAAGTGTTTAATAGTGACGCCGCCTGTTATGGAGGCGCCAATGCCGGCAATCTGGGCGCGGTTATTCCTTCGGGCGGAGGCCGGATAAACCTGGTAATTCCAGCCAATGGTTTTGTGGTTCTGCAGAAAGATGAATAATTGTAATATATTGATAGCCATGCGCTATCCTGCATATTTATTTCAACATTAAGCGGAGATAAGCTGCTCGCAGGGGATAAGGGCGTTTAATTAAACGCCCCTACAATGGCTGATAATGTTTTGACAAACGGCTAACAAATAATGCGTGTTTTAGGGTTTAAAAAATCACCGGGTATGATAAAATTACGGTGAATTTTTAAAAGCCACCGTAGCTCAGTTGGCAGAGCAGCCGCCTTGTAAGCGGCAGGTCGTCGGTTCAAATCCGACCGGTGGCTCCAGAAAAATCTCTTTACAACCCGGACAACATCCGATAAACTGATACTCCTTTTTTTTTGGACAGGTGGCCGAGCGGTCAATGGCAACAGACTGTAAATCTGTCGGGCGTAGCCCTACGAAGGTTCAAATCCTTCCCTGTCCACCAGTTTTTCGTTACACGGAAAACAGAGCCGGTGGAAAAAAGTATACTAGGATTATGCGGGGGTAATTCAGTGGTAGAATGTCAGCCTTCCAAGCTGAACGTCGCGGGTTCGACCCCCGTCCCCCGCTCCAAAGTCTGAAAGCATGATTTCCAGGAGGAATTGCAATATGTCTGAACAGGATTTAAAGCTGGCAATAAAAAAGGTTATCGTGGATGGCTTGAAGCTAAAGCGTGAGCCGGAAAGCATTGCGGACCAGGAAAAGCTTTTTGGAGGTGGATTATACCTGGATTCAGTGGATGTTTTAACTTTAGTAACTGAGCTGGAAGAACGATTCAACCTGCAAATTGCGGACGATGATGTGGAAAAATTGAATAGTATTGAAGAAATCGCGCAATTCATCACTGACAAATTAAAAGTTTAATTCATGACTTCAGCACGCATGGTGGCAGTTACCGGGCTGGGTACGGTTAATAGCCTGGGCGCTAATTGCCATGACTTTTGGAAGAGATTGATAGCCGGTGAGTCCGGGCTCGGCGCTATTAGCAGTTTTGATAGTACAGCTTGGCGTACTCATTTTGGTTGTGAAATTAAGGAGCCCCTTCCGGAATCCGGTCATCCTGACCGGATTTATGATCTCGCAGTATCAGCCGCCCGGGAAGCGATAAGCCAGGCTGGAGGACAACTTCCGCCTGAGCGCACAGCGGTAATTATCGGTACCCTGCAAGGTGGGATGAGGAGCTTGGAAGACGAGTTGTCCCGCCAGGTCAGGAATCAGCAGGAGCTTAATCCCGGACTAAGCTTGCCGACATATACGCTCTCCAGTATTTCACGTTATATAGGATCTATTTTTGGTTTTCATGGGCCCATGGGTGTCTCGGTGATTGCTTGCGCTGCTTCCGGAGCGGCGATCAGCCGCGCAATAGATTTAATCCGGTTGGGGCAGGCGGATGCCGTACTGACCGGCGGCGCGGATGCCTTTTGCCAGATGGCCTTCTCCGGTTTTAATGCCCTGCGTTCCGCGGCTCCGAAACAGTGCGCTCCATTTTCAATTAATCATGAAGGACTGGTAATTGGTGAAGGTGCCGGGATTTTAATTCTGGAGGCGCTGGAATCTGCCCAACAGCGGGGCGCGGTTCCCCTGGCATATGTTAGAGGAGCCGGTTTGGCTGAAGACGCGTACCATATTACCGCGCCTGAACCCGAAGGCAGCGGCGCGGCCCGTGCCATGCAGGCGGCTTTGAGAGATGCTGGTCTGGAGCCAACGGATATTGATTACGTGAATGCTCACGGCACCGGGACTCCACAGAATGACAGCATGGAGAGCCGGGCGTTTAAAAAAGTTTTTGGAGAGAGAGTTTCCAGACCTCCGATTTCCTCTATAAAGGCCGCAGTAGGGCATTGTATGGGCGCGGCTGGTGCGGTGGAAGCCGTGGCCTCGGTATTGGCTATATTAAAGGGAACTCTGCCTCCCACCTTGAATTATATGCCCGGGGCACCTGATTGTACTCTGGATTATAT
>DAOVYW010000122.1 GCA_030635415.1 Candidatus Firestoneibacteriota bacterium | reverse complement strand
GAAACTCTGATTCCCGCCTATGGGGCGGATGAGGCCGCGCCCCAAACCTGCCTGGACGCGGCCTATACCACGCAGCTTACCCTGACGAATAAATGGGTAAACTATCAACGTACTACCCCTACACACTTGATGCAAAGCCGGTTTACGCATGAATTCAGCCGGAAATTTTCGCTACTCCAGGAAAGCTATCTGCCCCGGGCCGGGGTAAACAGCCATCGGCTGAGGCTGGGACTGGACTATTACCGGGGAAGCACTTTCAGCCTTCAGACCCAAACCGGTTATGATTTGCTGGATGAAACCGCCGGTTGGCAGGCCCGGATGGATCCGCTGACCTTTAACGGCCGCGCCTCACTCTGGCAGCCGCTCTCCTTAAGCTGGCAGGGGATCTATGGCTGGAAAAAAGCACGCATCACCAGCGGCTATCTCTCGACCGGAACTCACGGTAAAAAGTGGAATCTAAATCTGGCGGGCTCCTACTCCTGGAGGGAGAATTTTAATCCCGAACACGCGATTTTTGGAACTCTGGGAGGTACTTATAATACCGGAATGGGACTATCGGTACGGAGTTCGATCCAATACGATTTTAGCGGCCAACGGCTGAAAAATTTTACCCTGGGACTGGGGCGTGATCTGCACTGTTGGAATATGCAGGCGGCTTTTACTCTTTATGAGGACGGTAAAACCAACATTGGTCTGGGAATAAATTTAAAGGCCTTTCCCCAGGTTAAAGCCGGTATGGGAGGAACCGAGGGTTTCTCAGTAGGGGAATAAAGGGAGAGGGGGCCGTATATTCCCGCTTGTTGGCAGAAGGAAAGAATGCTATAATCCCTCGTTTTAAAAGCCTAAGGAGGACGAAGAAACATGCAAATTTGTGTGGTGGGAACAGGATATGTAGGGTTGGTAACCTGCGCCTGCTTTGCGGATCTGGGAAATAACGTTATCGGCGTGGATATTGACCAGGCCAAGATAGATAAACTTAATAATAATATAATACCGATATTTGAGCCAGGGCTCAAAGAACTGATTGACCGCAACCTGGGCAAGCGTCTGAGTTTTACCACTGATTTAAAAGCGGGGGTTCAGTCTTCGGAATTTATTTATATTGCGGTCGGTACGCCTCCCAATGAGAGGGGGGAAGCTGATCTAACCGCCGTGAAAAAGGTGGCAGCCGGGATCGGAAAGTATTTGAACGGATCAAAGATCGTGGTGGATAAGAGCACCGTGCCGGTAGGCATGGGAGATCTGGTGGAAAGCATTATTGAGGAGCACTGCGGCTCTCCGGGCCAGGTCCAGGTGGTTTCCAATCCCGAATTCCTGAAAGAAGGATCCGCGGTGCACGATTTTATGAATCCCGACCGTGTTTTAATCGGGACTAACAACCAAGACGCGGCTGGAAAAGTAAGCGAGCTTTATCAGCCATTGGAAGCCGAGATTATGATCACGGATTTGCGCTCGGCCGAGATGATTAAATACGCCAGCAATGCTTTTCTAGCCACTAAGATTACTTTTATAAATGAAATTGCCAATCTCTGCGAGCGGGTGAATGCGGACGTCGCCAAAGTCGCGCACGGCATGGGATTGGATAAGCGTATCGGACACGCCTTCCTGAATGCCGGGGCCGGATACGGCGGTTCCTGTTTTCCCAAAGATGTTTCAGCTCTGGTGCAGAAAGCCAATAAGGAAAGTTATGATTTTAAAATTCTTAAGGCGGTTATCGCGGCGAATGACTTTCAGAAGCGCTCCATGCTTGACCGGATCAAGAAAGTATTAGGCCCGTTGGAGGGCAAGCAGATCGGAGTACTCGGTCTGGCGTTCAAGCCCAATACCGATGATCTGCGGGAAGCCGTGGCCATGGAGATAATTCATTTATTAATGGAGAACGGGGCCCGGATAAGAGCCTATGATCCCGCGGCCATGGAAGCGGCCCAGGTTCTTCTGCCCGGGGTGAAATTCTCCGAAAATGCTTACGCGGTTGCTGAAGGCGCCCATTGCCTGGTGGTTTTTACGGAGTGGAATGAATTCAAGGAAATGGATTTGGAGCGAGTAAAGGCTTCGATGCGTACCCCAAACATTGTTGACGGCCGCAATATTTATGACCCCGCTAAAGTCAAAGCTTTAGGGTTTAATTATCGGGGAGTCGGAAGAAAATAAGGAACTAAGTAAAAGGGGAGCAGGAGAAATGACACCAACCATAAAAGGCGTTATCTTGGCCGGGGGATTAGGCACACGCTTGAAACCCCTTACGGATATCACGAATAAGCATTTGCTTCCGGTGTATGATCGTCCCATGATTCTGCATCCCATAGAGAGCATGGTAAAGGCAGGCATTAAAGAGATCATGCTGGTGACCGGGGGAAACAATGCGGGTGATTTTCTTCGCCTGCTGGGGGACGGCCGGCAGTATGGCATTCGCCGGCTGCAGTATACCTATCAGAAGGGAGAAGGCGGAATTGCCGAGGCTTTAGGTCTGGCCGAGGATTTCGCCGAAGGCCAGCGTATCATGGTTTATTTGGGCGACAACCTGATCTCCGAATCGCTTGGGCCTTATGTAAAAACTTTTAAAAGACAGGCCCAAGGCGGCATGATTCTTCTTAAAAAGGTGGGGAATCTTTCAGCCTATGGCGTACCGAAGTTTAAGGGATCACGCATAGAAAAAATTATTGAAAAACCTTCCTGTCCACCCTCCCCGTATGCTGTGATTGGTATTTATTTTTATCATCCCAGTGTTTTTAAAATCATCAAAACCCTGAAACCTTCCGGCCGCGGGGAATTGGAAATTACGGATGTTAATAATGCCTATTTACGGCGAAAACAGATGACTTATGGAATAGTGCAGGGACATTGGGCGGACGCGGGCGAATCAATTGATTCCTGGTTTGAAGCCAACCTCATGGCGCAGAAGCAGAGGAAAAAATCCTAAAAGGCGGTTTAAACCATGCGCTTATTAATTACCGGAGGAGCCGGGTTTATAGGTTCCCATTATGTGGATCTCAGGCTGAAGCGGTATCCGCGCGATCTGGTGGTAGTGCTGGATAAATTAACCTATGCGGGTAATCCGGCCAATCTGGCCGGAGCGCGCCGGAATCAGTGCTTTAAATTTATTAAAGGTGATATTTGCGAGGCCCGAACCGTGGAGCGTATTATCCGGAAATACCGTATTGAGGTGATAGTTAATTTTGCCGCGGAAACTCACGTGGACCGCTCCATCCTTAGCCCTGAGGATTTCGCCCGGACAGACGTTCTGGGAACCCAAACTCTGCTGGGAGCTGTGCGCAAGAATAAAATAAAGCGGTTTTTGCAGATTTCCACGGACGAGGTATATGGTTCCATCGAGCGTGGAGCTTTTCGCGAGACCAACGATCTGAAACCATCAAGTCCGTATTCAGCTTCCAAGGCCGGAGGTGATCTCCAGGTATTGGCATACCGGCACACTTACGATTTGCCGGTTTTAATCGCGCGTTCGTCCAATAATTTCGGGCCGCGCCAGTATCCGGAAAAATTAATTCCGCTGTTTGTAACCAATGCTCTAACGGACCAGGCCCTGCCACTCTATGGGGATGGTTTAAATACCCGTGACTGGCTCTATGTAGAGGATAACTGCTTGGGCCTGGATTGTATTTTAGAGAAAGGTGTTTTTGGAGAGGTCTATAACCTGGGAGCGGGCAATACCCGCAATAACCTGGAGATTACCCATACTATTTTAAAATTACTAAAAAAATCCATAGGATTAATCAAACGCGTTCCCGATCGCTTGGGACATGACCGCCGATACGCCTTAAATACCCGTAAAATAAGAGACCTGGGATGGCAGCCGGTCTGGCCGTTTGCCAAAGCTTTAAAAGATACGGTAGAATGGTATCAAGCCCATCCCGAATGGTGGCAGCCCTTAAAATCCGGGGAGTATATGAAATATTACCGCCAACAGTATCACGAACGGCATAAAGGGAAATAAATATAATAGCTGCTTGTTAAGTAGCATCAGCAGTTGTAGGGGCGTTTAATTAAACGCCCCTGCTTTTTGTGGGTGTCACATCTCAGCTTTAGAGGAATTGGAAAAACAACATAAAATATTCGAGCAGAAAAGAGAATGGCTAATAATAAATTATCGAAAGGATTTTCAACACCATGGCTTTAAAAAAACAGAAAAGCAAATCACCATCTGCCTTAATCACCGGGGTTACGGGCCAGGATGGAAGTTATTTGGCGGATTTTTTGCTTTCCCGGGGTTACAAGGTATTCGGCACGGTACGCCGGAATTCCACTGAGAATTTTGAACGGATCGAGCATATAAAAAACCGGATGGAGCTGGTGGAAGTAGATCTGTTGGATCAAATGTCCATTCTTACAGCTCTGAAAAAAACGCGGCCCAGAGAGGTTTATAACCTGGCGGCGCAGTCCTTTGTGCCCACTTCCTGGGAACAGCCTATCTTGACCGGGCAATTTACCGCGCTGGGAGTAACCAGAATGCTGGAAGGCATCCGGGAAATCGACCGCAGTATCCGTTTTTACCAGGCCAGTTCCTCGGAAATGTTCGGTAAGGTACAGACCGTTCCCCAGAATGAAACCACGCCTTTTTATCCACGCAGTCCGTATGGAGTAGCCAAAGTATACGGCCATTTTATCACGGTGAATTATCGCGAAAGCTATAACCTCTTTGCCGTCGCCGGAATTCTTTTCAATCATGAATCTCCCCGGCGCGGAAAAGAATTTGTGACCAGGAAGGTGACGGATGCCGTGGCCCGGATTAAAATGGGGCTGCAGAAAGAATTGCGCCTCGGGAATATGGATGCCAAGCGGGACTGGGGCTATGCCGGGGACTATGTCCGGGCTATGTGGATGATGCTGCAGCAGAAAAAGCCGTTGGATTATGTCATTGCCACCGGGGTGAGTCATTCAGTCAAGGATCTAATCAGAATTGCCTTTGCGCACGCCGGTCTGGATTGGAAAAAATACGTGCGGATTGATCCCCGCCTCATCCGGCCCGCCGAAGTGGAACACCTTTTAGGCGACCCTGGGAAAGCCCGGCGTGGGTTGAAATGGAAACCGGAAGTATCTTTTGAAAAAATGATAAAGATGATGGTGGATGCGGATCTGAAGCGCGTGCAGGCTGAGGAAAGAAATAAAGAATTTCTAAAATCCTAAATTAAAAGGAGAGCAGTGAAAATTCTGGTGATCGGCGCAGAAGGGCAAGTGGGCACTTTTTTACTTCGCGAGTTGGCGAGTTCCCAGCAGGTGTCAGGAACATCAATGAACGGGGTGGAGAATCTGCCGCGCCTGGACATTTGTGATGCGGCGGCAACAAATAAATATATTTCAGAAATCCGTCCACAGCATGTCGTCCTGACCGCTGCCCTGACAAATGTAGATCAGTGCGAAATGGAACCTGCCCAGGCAGAGGCGATTAATGTGCAAGGAGCGGAAAACATTGCCCAGGCCTGTAAAATTGCGGATGCGGGTTTGACATACTTTTCATCGGAATATGTTTTTAAGGGAGAGGCGGGTCCGTACAGTGAAAAGGATGCTCCGGAGCCGGAATCCGTGTACGGCCGGACCAAGCTGGCCGGAGAGAAAATAGTGGCCGCACTCCTGGAAAATCACCTGATTATCCGGACCACCGTGGTTTTTTCCTACTTGCCCGGATCATTGAATTTTTTTATGCAATTATTGAACCGGGCCTCCAGGGGAGAGCCCATCACCGTGCCGGAAGATCAGATCGGGAACCCGACCCAGGCCCGGAATCTGGCGCAGGCGCTGGGTGAGTTAATAGAATCCGGGTGTACCGGGATATACAACCTGGTAGGCACGACCCGGATTGGGCGGTATGATTTTGCTAAAAAAGTGATGGATAAGCTTGGTTATAATCCTGGAGAGGTCAAGCCGGTTACGACCGCGGAGTTAAAGCAAAAAGCCCCACGGCCGCTGGTAGGGGGATTGAAAACCGATAAAGCTCAGGCTATGCTGAAAAAGCACAAACTCTGGGACCTGGATACGGCTCTGGATTATACTATTGAGCAGATGAAGAGGGGTTAACAAGTATCTGTTGCGGAAAGAGGATTTTTAGCGGACTCCCCGCGTTTTGTCATTCTGAGCCGCCCTGGACTAAACCATCCAGGACAGGCAGGCGAAGAATCTCCAAGAGACCTGATATTTCAGGCGTTTCCGTGGAGATTCCTCACTACGTTCGGAATGACAAACTTAAGAAAACACGTTTTCGCAACAGGAAATAGCTAAAAGGAAAAGGTTCTGTAAAATAGAGGAGGTAGCCGCAGGCTTTAACCTGCGCAGAAAATGATAAAAAAACAAGCGCTTAAAATAGCCATTGGCATATTGGTCAGCCTGATATTCATAGGACTG
The DNA here is from genome assembly GCA_030635415.1 of Candidatus Firestoneibacteriota bacterium. Lineage (GTDB taxonomy): Bacteria > Oederibacteriota > JAAXVQ01 > JAAXVQ01 > JAUVAV01 > JAUVAV01. The sequence continues at coordinate 863 of DAOVYW010000122.1, read as the reverse complement.
GCACTGTATAATATTGATTTTGAAAAATTACGGCAAACTTTTTCGCAAATAAAAATAGGCTGGCTGGTTGCCGGCGGGATATTAATTTTACTGACCTATTATTTACGTGCCCTGCTCTGGCAGCAACTACTCCGGAAATATAAGACCAGTCAATGGAACCTCTATCGTATTATAACCATCGGCTATTTTGCGAATAATATTCTTCCCCTCAAACTGGGAGAAATCATTCGGGCTTGGCTGCTGGGGAAGCGGGAAAACCTGCCAACCAGCCAGGCCTTTGCTACCGTAGTTATGGAGCGGGGTATGGATTTATTCGCCCTGCTTTTTTATTTTATACTGATGATGTTTATCATTCCCTTTGAAGGCTGGTTGAAATTATCCGGGCTGATTCTGGCCGGGGTAGGAACAACCTTCGCCCTGGTAGTAATACTGAACTACCGCTATGGCAGCCATTTAATAGAGATGGCGGAGAAGCCGTTGCGAATGCTTCCCGGCCGGATAGGGGAGTGGTTGCATATCCAGATGGGCAAGTTTCTGGAAGGATTAAAACTTATTGAAAAGCCGGGGCAATTTATCAGAATAGTAATCCTGGCGCTCCTGACCTGGTTTTGCTGGATAAGCGTTGCCTATATATGTTTTAAAGCTTTGGGTTTAGAGCTTTCGTTTTGGGCCGCCATATTTTTGATCATAGTGCTAAATTTTGGTCTCATGATCCCCTCATCGCCCGGAGGCTTGGGCGTATTTGAATTCATGGTAATCCTGGCCTTGACGCCTTACGGGGTGGAAAAAGAAACCGCCCTGGGCGTGGGCTTCACGTTTCACATGCTCCAATATATACTGACCCTGGCGCTGGGCTGGATTTT
>DAOVYW010000137.1 GCA_030635415.1 Candidatus Firestoneibacteriota bacterium | reverse complement strand
CTTCCGAGGCCGTGTCACAATTCGAAAAACGTGATTGCCGCGCTCCCTTCGGTCGCTCGCAATGACTGTTTTTAAAGGATTTTCTGTCATTGCGAGGAGCGTAAGCGACAAAGCAATCTCCAAAACAGGCATTATGACACAGCCTGTTCCGCCGGTATGACGGCAAAAGAACAAATAATCCGACTAAAGGTTCAAGCTCCTAGCATGAAAATAAAACTTGACAAATCATGGCGAATTGGTAAAATAACCAATAGAGGTAATGACAATGGATCCCAAAATAAAACATCGTTTGGAAGCACGGGCAAAAATTATAAAAGCCATGGCGCATCCCAGTCGATTATTTATTGTAGACCAATTAGCCCGGAGCGCGTACTGTGTCTGCGAATTGCAGGAAATGATCGGTGATGATATGTCAACCATATCCAAACATCTTTCGGTTTTGAAAAATGCCGGAATTATAAAAGACGAAAAAAAAGGGGCGCAGGTTTATTACTCATTGCGGGTCCCCTGTGCCATCAAATTTTTTGATTGCGTGGAAGATGTTATCAAAAGGAATATCGAAGAACAAAAGATGATCGCCCAGTAAAAAAATTTAATCCTAATATTGGCGATTTTGCCAAATGACAACGAAGGACAGGTGCGTGCCATGAAAAGAGAGTGGAAAATCGGATTACTTATCGGAGCGGTTTTTATAAGTTTTTATTATTTGCCGATAGGGGCCGCTCGCTTTGATCAAGCCATTTTAGAATCCCTGCGCCTGGTTAGGTGGTATGCGCGCGAGCATGTGCTGCTCTGCCTGATTCCGGCATTTTTTATCGCCGGCGCGGTGGCGGTATTTATCAGTCCGGCAGCGGTGATAAAATATCTGGGTGCCCAAGCAAATAAAATAACCGCTTATAGTGTGGCCGCTGTTTCCGGGAGCGTGTTGGCGGTATGTTCCTGTACGATACTTCCTTTATTTGCCGGAATTTATCGCCAGGGAGCCGGCGTGGGGCCGGCGACAACATTTTTGTATGCCGGACCTGCCATCAATGTTTTGGCCATTATTTTAACCGCCCGCGTGCTGGGTATGGATATAGGCATTGCCAGGGCAGTGGGCGCCATTTTATTTAGCGTGGCGATAGGTCTGATCATGCATGTTCTTTTTCGGAAAGCAGAAGGAACAGAATGTTCAGCTCAGCCGGCAGGGATGGAGACGGAAGTTAAACTTTCGCTGGGGAAAAATGGAGTCTTCTTTTTTACGCTGATCGCAATTTTAGTTTTTGCCAATTGGGCCAAACCGGAGTCAACCCGGGGAATATGGTATTTCATTTACTCGGTTAAATGGATAATGACCGGCTTGGGAGGCATTGGTTTGGCTGTTATTTTAACCGCCTGGTTTAAACACCAATGGCGGCGGGTTTTTTTCGCCGCCTTGCCGGTAATTATTTTAAGCCTAATCCTGCCGGGCAAGCCCGGCGTGGCTTTTTTTGCCGGGATGGCAGGATTATCGCTGCTAATAAGTAAGCAGGATAATGAAGGCCGCGAGTGGTTTCAGCAAACCTGGGGATTTGCTAAACAAATTTTGCCCTTGTTATTTATGGGCGTGCTGATTGCCGGTCTTTTACTCGGGACGACCGGTCAGGAGGGGTTGATTCCTTCGGATTGGGTAGCCAAAGCAGTGGGCGGTAATTCCTGGCGGGCTAATTTTTTTGCGGCCTTTGCGGGCGCTTTTATGTATTTTGCCACGCTTACTGAAGTGCCGATTTTACAAGGCTTACTGGGAACCGGTATGGGTAAAGGCCCGGCATTGGCGCTGCTGCTCGCTGGTCCGGCGTTGAGCTTACCCAACATGCTGGTGATTAGAAGTGTGTTGGGAACTAAAAAGACCATAGTCTTTATATGTTTAGTAATTATTATGTCCATGATTTCAGGCGTGATATTTGGCAGTATAACAAAATAGGAGGTGAAACAAATGATAAAACTACAAATACTCGGAACCGGTTGTCCTAAATGCGAGGAATTAGCGAAAAATGCCGAACTGGCGGCGGAAACGCTGGGGATTAAATATGAAATTGTAAAAATCAAGGATATTAATGAAATTATGCAATACGGTGTCATGCTTACACCGGCGCTCGCTATTAATGGCGAAGTGAAATCTGCCGGCAAAGTCCTATTGCCGGTCGATATTATGAAACTATTACACCAATATAAGGAGGGGGAGAAATGAAGAGTACGCCAAGGGCTGATAAATGGCCGGGAAAACTGTTCCGGGCGGCTTTGCTGCTAAGTATAAGCATGCTGCTTGCCCAAAGCACGCTGTATGCCATGGGGAAAATCAGAGGTGGAAAAGCAAGTGGGGAAATGGAGACCCCGCAATCGAAGGCAGAGCCGGTAGTCCGGGAGGGCGCAAATAAGGTTGGGGAAAAAACCGTTCTCCTCCCGCGTTTAGTGGATTTAGGCGCCAGTAAATGTATTCCCTGTAAACTGATGGCGCCGATACTGGAAGAATTAAAACAAAAGTATGCCGAACAATTTGAGGTTATATTTATTGATGTTTGGAAAAAACCGGAAGCCGGCCAACGATACAGCATACGCATGATCCCCACGCAAATATTTTTTGGCGCGGAGGGAAAAGAATTATACCGGCATGAGGGCTTCTTATCTAAAGAAAACATACTGGCGAAGTGGAAACAATTGGGCGTCGAGTTTAAGGAGTGAAAATGGAACAATTATTTACGGTTTTAACCGGAGCGGTGGAAGGATCAGTGCTGGTAGCATTGGGCGCTTCATTTGTTTGGGGGATATTAAGTATTGTACTCAGCCCCTGCCATCTGGCCAGCATTCCTTTGATCGTGGGATTTATTGATCAGCAAGGCCGGATTTCCACTAAAAGAGCTTTGGTATTATCGGCCGTGTTTGCCAGCGGCATACTGATTACTATCGGATTGATCGGGATACTTACGGCAACTGCCGGAAGAATGATGGGGGATGTGGGGAGGATCGGTAATATCGTAGTGGCTCTGGTGTTTTTGATTGTGGGATTACATTTACTGGATATTATACCCTTGCCCTGGTCCGGTCCGGACAAAATTAGAATGGCGGGAAAAGGAATAATTGCCGCTTTAGTGCTGGGGTTGGTTTTTGGCATCGCCTTGGGGCCGTGTACCTTTGCCTACATGGCGCCCATACTGGCTGTTGTTTTTAAACTCGGCGCCACCAATCTTATTTATGGCAGCCTATTGTTAATAGTTTATGGTATCGGGCATTGTTCGGTAATTGTCCTGGCGGGAACATTTACAGAAGCAGTGCAACATTATTTGAATTGGAATGAAAAATCCCGAGGGACCATTATTATTAAAAAAGTTTGCGGAGTTTTAGTGATACTGGGTGGTCTCTATATGATCTTTGCGATAATTTAAACCCCACCACCGGAGCTATTTTATGATCACCTGGCTGGGCAGGGGGGAAGAACTTGATTTATAACGCTCCAGCATTTGCCGGGCCGGCCCGAAGCCGGGATTGAGCTCCAGGGCGCGCTGCCATTGCGGGATAGCCTGGACCGGACCAAGGGTTTGAGCCAGAACTACGCCCAGATTATAGTGCGCTTCCACATAGTCAGGATTAAGACGCACGGCTTTTTCATAAAACTCCCGGGCCTTGACCAACCGGCGAAAATTATAAAGATGATTCCCGGCATTGAAGAACAGTTTAGCTGCGGCCTCTGAATCAAAAGCCGTCAACCGCTCAAGTACTTTATGGAAACCGGATTCGTCGCCATGGCTTAAGTATGTCATAGCGAGGTTTTGATAAAAAAGGATGGTTACCGGAGCATGTTCAATGGCTTTTTGAAAATAAGAGACGGCTTTTTTATAGTCCTCGGACGAGGTGGGATTAAGATGAGCCGCGAATCCGTGAGCCCGGCCTAAGTTGCCCAGGTAGTACGCGTTGTGGGGATTCATGCGCACCCCTTCCTGATATGCCTGGATGGCCTTATCGATATTATTCTGCTGTTGGTCAGCGGGCACGATTTTGGCTTTTTCCTCAAAGGCCAAGCCTTTATAGACCGCGTACTTGACCTCGGTGGGCGCCATCCGGGCGGCTTTAGAAAAGGCCTGGATACAGTGATCCCACATCCGGTGCGTTCGGTAAAAGGCCCCCCGGTTAAAAGCATAATCCGCCAAAGCGGTTCTGACAGCCAGCCAAGCCATCCACCCCGAACCCAGCAGCGTGAGTAGTATCACTACACCGCGGATTCGGGAGAGGCCGGCTAGAAGATATCCCGGACGTGGATCCGGGGTCTGGGAGAGCGCTCTCTCGGATTGGGTTTGGGGGCCGGCTTGCAGTAAAACCACCACTGCCAGTATCAACCAGTAGAAAGTATCAATACAAGCGACTCCGAAGGAAAAGATATTTTGAATCGAATAGGCGGTCCAGCTGCTTAGCAGGCCGACCAGGATTAAACGATCTTGCCAGCGATTATTGGTTTGGGCAAAGGCTTTATACCAATTAATAAGTATCATAATAGTCAACCAGGTTACGATTGCCAGCCCGATGAATCCCTGGGTGGCTAATACCTGCAGGATTTCGTTATGCGCGGTTCGCGAGGCGACATTGGCGCCGTCTATGGCTGCGAATTCCGGAGTGGCGTAGCGTGGAAATACGGTTTTAAAAGTATCCAGACCCGTGCCGAGAAAGGGATGCTCCTTAATTATATTAAGCGCCGGCCCCCAGATATGTAAGCGGGAAATCTGGATGGCTTTGGGTAAATGAAGGATGGTATCGGCGAGACGGAGCATGTGATTTCGTCCGAAAGTGGCCGAGATCGTGACCAGAATTGCCAGGATGAATCCGATCAAAATCAGCCAGGGGCGGTGCGTGCGGCCGGCCTGAAACAGGTGGGCGACGAGGCTAAGCTTCTGCTGCGGGTCCTGGTTTTGCGAGCGCTGCCAAAGCCGGGATATTCCGAAAACTGTCAGTACTCCCAGGGCAAATACCAGGCCCAGGAAGCCGCCCCGGCTCCAAGTCCCCATCAAAGCGGAAAACATGAGCACAAAACTAAGCAAAAGCAGGCAGCGTTTAAAGGCTGAGGGAGTTTCTATAAAAAAGACCACCAAGAGTGGCATTACCATAGCCAGGTAGGCGGACAGAAAATTGGGATTACCCAGGGTGGAGAAGTAGCGGCCCGGGGAAATAGAAGCGGGATTCCAGGCAATAAAATCAATCCCGAAAAATTGGGCTACGCCGTAACCTGTCACGATCAGCCCGGCCAGCAGAATAGTGAACAGCAAGCGGTTGATCTGGGCGCGGGAGCGGATAAAATTAACCATCAGATAGTAAAGGGCCACATAGTTGAAAACCGTCAGCAGTCCACGAAAATTTTCGTACTCTCCACGCCAGGAAATATAGAGGGAGACCGATAGCAGGGTAGTGGCAATCTGGAGAACACACCATGCCAGAATCGGCAGGTCCAGCGGAGTGGTTCGGAATTCCCAGCGCCGGGCCGCGATGATCCTGATTACCCAGACGCCCAGCATACCGGCGGTGAAAATTCTCAGCAGGGTTAATTTTGGCAGCTCAAATTGATCACGCGTCAGGATAATAAAAAAGACCGGGATGCATAAAAAAACCAGGTACAACAGCACCTCGTTGATGCGGTCGCAAATTTTGACGATCCACATATCAGTACTAAGTGTATTGGCCAGAGTAGACACGTTTAAACTCCTGGGAATATAATTGGCATTGTCAAGTAGGGGCGCGATTTATCGCGCCCAGAGAAAACGTGACAGACAGGGGCGTGAAAACCACAATGATGGGCGTGATAAATCACGCCCCTACCACAACATAAAGCCAATATAATAGGGCAGGTGGAAAAACCTGTCAATAGGTTGATTTTATTATCCGCCCGGACTTCGGCCCCAATAGTGCTTATCCAGCGCCCGGTATTGAATAGCTTCACTCACATGTACCGGGTGAATATTTTTCTCGCCCTCCAGATCCGCGATAGTGCGGGCTACTTTTAAAATGCGATGATAGGCCCGGGCGGATAAGCTCAGGCGGGTCATGGCGGTTTTTAGCAGGGCGTGGCCTTCAGCGCCTAAGTGGCAATAATTGCGGATTAGACGAGGGCCCAGGTGGGAATTAACAAATACACCGGGATCATTCAGATATCGCTGGCTTTGATACTGTCGCGCCTTCTTTATCTTATCCCGGAGGGACTGCGAAGTTTCGGAAGCGCCCGCGCTGATTAGATCCTGGTACTTGACAGCCGGAACTTCGATATGAATATCAAAGCGGTCCAGCAGGGGGCCGGAAATTTTACTCAGATATTTCTGGATCTTCGCAGGGTGGCAGGAACACTCTTTAGAAGGGTCGGTATAATACCCGCAAGGACAGGGGTTCATGGCCGCCACCAGCATGAAGCGGGAGGGATAATTTACCGCTGCCGCTACGCGGGAAATCGTAACCTGGCCCTCTTCCAATGGCTGCCGTAAGACCTCCAGTGCATTTTTAGAAAATTCGGGAAGTTCATCCAGAAAAAGCACCCCATGGTGGGCCAGGGAAACTTCTCCGGGCCGGGGATAGGAACCACCGCCGATTAACGCGATGTCACTGAGTGTGTGGTGAGGGGCGCGGAAGGGACGACAATTGATTAGAGTCTGGTTGGCG
>DAOVYW010000266.1 GCA_030635415.1 Candidatus Firestoneibacteriota bacterium | reverse complement strand
TTTGTGTGAACCGGTATGATTCAGATCCTCACGTTTTAAAAATACCCTGGCTCCGCCCCAGGCCCGGGTCAGGCGTTCTGCCAAATCCAGGGGTGTAGGCCGACCGGCATAATTCCGGTACAACTCATCCAACTCACGCTTAAAACCCGGGTCGCGCCGGGCCTGATAAAAAGATTTTTCAAGCTCTTCCACGGCCGGCATTAACACCTCGGGCGCGTAGCACCCGCCATATTCGCCAAACCTTCCTTTGTGTGATAATGACATGTAAGCTCCTGTTAATTATCCAAGCGTACTGAAAAAATACAGCGTTTCCCGATACTGTTCTTTCCATCCCTTTTCATCCGCCCGCTTCCCGCACAGCCCTTACAAAAGCCCGCATTCGGGCCGCATTCTTAATGCCGGGCTTGGTTTCCACACCTGAGGAGACATCCACCATGTCCGGCTTAACCGCGCGAATAGCCCGGCTGACATTGTCCGGATTGAGTCCTCCGGACAGGATTATGGGCTTGCCAAAATGCCGTAAGCCGCGGGCATATTTCCAGTTGGATAAAACTCCGGTTCCGCCGCTGATTCCCGGAACGCAGGCATCCACCAGAAAAGCCGATGCTGCCGGTTCAGGATCGCGCTTGGGCAAGGCCTGGCCCACAGAGGGACGAAGGGCGCGGATCACGCGGCTGGGAGGAAAACGGCGCAGAACGGATTTTTTTTCCGAACCGTGAAATTGCAGCCGGTCCAGCCCCAGCGTATCCGTAATCCTGGTTATCCAATCCGGATCCTGATCAACAAAAACCCCAACGCGCACAACCTGGGGAGGGAGTACGGCTATAATCGCTTTGGCAGTACCTGGCAATACCCGGCGGGGAGAAGGCGCGAATACCAGACCAATGGCATCAGCGCCTGCCGCGACCGCGGCCCGGGCGTCCTCCGGACACGTCAAGCCGCAGATTTTAACCGCTATCAAAGTTTTTCGGCTTTCTCCCGGATCTCTTGAACAAAAACTCCCGGCTGCTTGTGGCTGATTAATGCTCTTCCCATCAATACCGCGCGCACCCGGTCCGAGTTGATACCAGCCACTTCCTCTGCTGATTTATATCCGCTGGCCGCTATAATCATAATATCCCGCGGAGCCAGCTTGGCAAGCCTTTCCACTGTTTGCATATTAATTTTAAGCGTGTTCAAATCCCGGTTATTGATTAAAATAACTTCCGCCCCGGCGCGCAGGGCCCGCTTTAAATCCGGAGCAGTATGTACTTCCACTATGGGCGTCATTCCCATACCGACGGTCGCTTCTATCATGTGGGGAAGTTCCTTTTTATTAAGCGTTTCCGCAATGAGAAGCAAGGCGTCCGCTTGCGCCGCCCGGGATTCATATATCTGATACGTATCAATAATAAAATCCTTGCGCAGCACTGGCAAGCTGGCGAGTTTTTTAATCTCGGCAATTTGGGACAATTTCCCCCCGAAATGCTTTTCATCCGTTACCAGTGAAATCCCCAAGGCTCCGCCTTGTTCATACGCCTCGATTATCTTCGGGAGCTGGACACGTGGCTTCCAGGACGAAGAACCGGGTATCTTTTTCTTTACCTCGCCAATCACGCCGATACGCTGAGTACGGTATAGGGCCTCCCTAAAATTCCTGACCGGCGGCAGGGCAAGCATGGTATGGAGCAGTTTCTCCAGAGATGTTCGCTTTTTAGCCCGTTCCACTTCCAGCTGTTTTTCTTTTACCACTCGTTCTAAAAATGAGCCTGCCATGAAGTTCTCCTCCTCTTTATTTGTGTTCCGGTTCGCCCAATTTCTGATAAGTTCTTCCCCGATACCGAACTCCCAAACTTTTAGCCA
>DAOVYW010000066.1 GCA_030635415.1 Candidatus Firestoneibacteriota bacterium | reverse complement strand
TCCAGGACCTTATTATCGCGCAGCCTTTCCTGTAGTTCATTGCTATGCTGTTTTTTTGCGATGTACTCCTTTACCGGCGCAACGCTTGGACGGGAGGCACGGGCCATTCTCCCGACCTCGGCTTCCATTTCCTCCCCCGTTATGTCTATTTTTTCACAAATTGCTATTTCACGCACCGCCAACCGGGCTTTCAACAGCAATTCCACCTCCGGCCGGTTTTGTTTTCTAAACTCTTCCGGCACAACATCATTTGTGTCTCCGGTCTGTTTTTCCCGAACCGGGCGGCTTTGCCGGTCTTCAAACATATTGGCTAATGACTGTTCAATTAAAACTTCCGGTATTTTCACTTGTGCGGCACGGCCTAATTCCTGCATAACCTGGCCGTGGAGATGATCACGGTTTTGCCGCTCTTTTTCCGCTTCCAAGTCTTGTTTTATTTGCTCTTGCAAAGCCGGCAAATCCTTGAAAGGCCCCAAATCTCTGGCAAAATCATCATTTAATTCCGCCATTTTTTTCTCCTGCAGCGCCTTAAGCGTTACCGTAAATTCAATAGTTTGGCCGGCCAGTTCCGTTGCGTGATAGTCTTCCGGGAAATCACCCTCAAAGGTCCTGGTTTCGCCAACCGCCATACCGATAAGATTGCTTTCAAAAGCCGCTATCGCCCGACCGGAACCCAACTCCAGATTATAGCCCTCGGCTTTAACCCCGGGTAAAGGCTGTTGGTTTTTACAGCCTATAAAATCAATTAACAAAACATCGCCGGTTTGGGAAACTCTCCCCTCTACAGATTCAAGCACGGCGTTATGTTGACGGAGATTTTCCAACGCCCCTTGAATTTCATCCTGGGAAATCCTGTTTTTAGAAGACTTCAGCTTGATACGTTTATAACTTGGAAGTTTTACCTTGGGTAAAACTTCCAGGGTAATCTCGTAACGTAATGGTTCTCCTTTTTTTAACTCCATTTTCTCCAACCGCGGAGACTGAATGGGCGCCAACTTTGTCTGGTCCAAGGCCTGACGATAGGAGTTATGAAAAAGATGTTCGAGCACCTCCTCATAAATCTGCCGGGAATAGGTTTTGGCAATGACGTCCCAAGGAACCTTTCCCTGCCGGAAACCCGGCAGAGATGCTTTTTTTCTAAACTTACTGGTTACTTTCTCAAATTGCGCATCTACATCTTCCGGCGGAAGTTCCACCTTTAAAATTTTTGTAGTCTCACTTTTTTCCTTAATTTCCACTTTTATCATAATCAACTGGTGCGAGGGGCGGGAGTTGAACCCGCATGCCGAAGCACTAGATCCTAAGTCTAGCGTGTCTGCCAGTTCCACCACCCTCGCTTATTTTTCACTCCCTTCCTCTATATAATAATTCCCGCCGGGGAAATTCCGCCGGAGAGAGCATAACTTTGGTGGGTGCTACAGGGATCGAACCTGTGGCCCGCTGATTAAGAGTCAGCTGCTCTACCAGCTGAGCTAAGCACCCAAAATTCATCCTGGCGCGCCTGAGACGAATTGAACGTCCGACACACGGCTTCGGAGGCCGTTGCTCTATCCACTGAGCTACAGGCGCATTTCTGGACAGAAAGTAGCAATTTGAAAATAGCTCCCCACTTGAATTTTTCTCTTCATCCACTCTCTCTAACACTCAAATACTCTTATTCCCACACAACGGGAAGCTGGGGTGGGCGACGGGACTCGAACCCGCGGCCTCCAGGACCACAACCTAGCACTCTAACCAACTGAGCTACGCCCACCATGGCAGTGGAAATAAATCTTTCCGCTAAAAGAATCCGCTTTCAAAAATAAAATATTTTACGTACAACCATTATTTTGTCAATGATTTTCGGAAGAGATATTGATTGAAATGCACCAATATACTATACATTTTTACTTCCAAAATATTGCCCGCCAAAATACTTTTTAATCCGGCAATGGATGGTCGCGGCTCAATTCACTTTAAATTCCACAATCATCTTTTTCAACTTCATTCCATCCTCACTCAAGTTCTGTATGGCATTACTAATCTGTTGGAGGGAAACGGTTTGTTCCTCAACACCCGCCGCCATGCTTTCAGCGCCCTCGAAATTATTCCGGCCTAATTGTTGAAAATTACGAATACGTTCCATCATGGATTTAAGCACGTCCGATTGTTCCCGCATATTTTTATTAACTTCCACCGAAAGCATGGCCGCGTCGTTTGATTTCCTCAATATGTCTTCCAGCGATTTACCGGCCTTATGCACGGCATCGCGGCCTTCCCGGGCGGAACTTGTCCCTTTGCTCGTTGCTTCAGTAGTAGCCTTGGTTTCCTTCTGAATTTTGGAAATCATAGCATGGATGCTGTCCGAAGCGTTGGCGGCATTTTCCGCTAATTTCCTTACCTCCTCCGCTACTACCGAGAAACCCCGCCCGGCTTCTCCGGCCCGGGCCGCCTCAATGGCGGCATTTAATGAAAGCAGGTTAGTTTGGGACGATATATCGTGAATAGATTCAACAAAATTTCCGATTTTATCCAGGGTTGTGGTTAACACATCCATGCGCTGGTCGATAATCGTCATATTCTCCGCAATTCCATTTATTTTCACAACTGAAGACTGAACCGTTTCCCGCCCCCGTTGAGATACCTCTTCGGTCTCTTCAAAAATATAAGCGGCTTTTTCCGATTTTTGCGTGACCTCCAGCAAATTCGCAGCTACTTGACTAATCTTGCTGGTTGTCAGCTTGATGTCTTCGTCCTGTTGCTGCAAGTCATTCGTAAATGACTGGACATTGGCATTGATATTATCCGCCGTGGCATTTAATTGCTCGGCCGTTGCGGAAATCTCCTCCAAAGAGGTATTCATGCGGTCCATCAGGGAAATGGTATGCAAAATAATCTGCCGAATATTTTCTATGAAAATATTGAAATGTTTAGCCAGTCTCCCCAACTCATCTTCCCGATCAATTTTTATCCGCCGCGTAAGATCGCCGCGCTGTGAAGCTATGTCTTCCATTACCGTGACCACTTGGTTGATCGGCTTTAAAAACAGATCGGCAAAATACCGTCCTATCAAGGTACTCAAACCCAGCGCCGCGAGAAAAATCAATAATAATTGTACCGTGATCTTGGTTTGCGTGGCGCGGAGACTTTTTAACGACATACCGACATGAACTGTTCCCAACAATATTTCTTGCATGCGGGCAGTATAACTTTCTTCCTGCTCATTGATTTCTTCCAGAAGTTCCAACTCCAAGGTGGATTTAGTTTTGTAAGACACATCCTCCTGAATACGGCTCGCGACTTGAATATCGACAATGGGCTCTCGATTAGGGAGATTAAAATGCCTAATGCTCACTTTACTCAAATCACCGGAATAATCCCCCCGGTCTAAATTTATTCCATCCACTCCATTTTGAACTAACATCCGGCCATCTGAATCCTTGATAGCCACCCAGCGGATGTCCGGTTCTTTCATGAGACCATCCACCAAGGCGTACATAAGATTCTGATCCTTATTTTGTAAAGGCTTCCGGCTGTTAAACGCAAGATTTTTTGCCAGGGCTTCTCCCCGTTTCATAAACTCGGCCTTCAAAAAAATCTTTTGTTGAAAATAACTGGGGATAAAACTAAAAAGGCAAACCCCGATAACCAGTGTGTAGATAAATACAAAAATAGTTTGTTTAAGGCTCTTGTGATTCATTCTCATAAATTATTAAAAAAATCTCCCCACCTTCATTTCCTCAAGTCAATCCCTGCTTTTTAGGGAGTGGAGGCTAATGAAATTTATTAATATTAACCTGAAATGGTAAGTAAAGATAGTTTTTTTTTTACCGCGAAAAAAAACAAGGGCCCGCGGCGTCCTGGAAACCGGCCGGCCGGCTGAATGCCATCGCTCTATTTAGTTAGGGCAGAGATATTTTTTCAACCACATAATATATTTCATACCCACTCTTAGACCCGGTCTGTGCCGCGGCATAGCAGATCCGGTTTTCATCTACAAATATAATATTCCCTTCAATAATATCACTGTATTTTGGTCCTTCATGCCCATTAATAATCACCATCCGTTTTTTGTCCTGAGAAGCAACATATATCAAATAACGGCTGTCCGGACTGAAAATAACCGGCCATAGATCAGCATAGGTTTTATGCTTTTTTCCATTAGACACAATAAATAATTTATCGCCTTTTTTCGCCCGATAAACCAGTTTGCTGCTGTCGGGACTGAAACCCGGGGGTTTTACAAAATCAAATTTCGGACCCGGTTTCCCATCTGCGACTACCAGCATCTTACGTTCGATCTCCGCGGCATATACCACTTGCTTGCTATCCGGACTGAAGCCCGGAGTTGTTATGCTATCAAAAGGTTTTCCGGCCTGATTATCCACAACCGCGGTCCACTGCTTACCCTGCTTGGCAACGTAAGCCAAACGCCGGCTGTCCGGGCTGAATACCACGCTGGCTGGCTGTATATCATCGTACGGCCGGCCAGCTTGGTCACCCACTACTACCAGCTTTTTTTTGCCCTCCCGGGCAACAAAAGCCAGACGCTTGCTGTCCGGACTAAAAATGATAGAACCTTTTTCAATTACGTCGTAAGGCGCGCCCGTTTTTTCATTTATGATTACCATTTCCTTGATTCCATCCACCACGGAATATGCCAGACGCCGTCCGTCCGGGCTGAAAACCGGATCCCCTGTCAAGGCGTAAGTTTTCCCCTTGATGCCATCCTTTAATATATAACATTTCCGGCCGTTCTTCACTCGAACAGCGATATGCTCTCCGTCGAAGCTGAAGACCGGCATCCCGATCTCATCGTAATTCCGGCTTTTCACGCCATTAACTACCAAAGATATTTTCACCCCACTCCGGGCGAGATAAGCCATCCGGCGGCCGTTGGTGCTGAAAACCGGCGGCCATACTTTTTGATAACCCCGCCCCGCCCGGCCATTGATAACCATAAATTCCCGGCCGCTGTTTTCCGCAATATAAACTGCCTGTTTACTGTCAGGGCTGAAGACTAAGCCTGCTACACTAACATAACGCTTGCTTATTTTACCATCAAGGATTACAGACCATTTTTTTCCATTCTGAACGCCGTACATTGCTCGTTGGCTGTCGGGACTGAAAATAAGTCCCGCGACTTGATCAAAACGACGGCTTTTACGTCCGTCCACCACCATTACCTGCTTCTTTCCCGCAGTCTGCGAAAAGGCTGTTCTCCGGTTATCCGGGGATATTAGCAAATCAGCCGGCAATTCGGCTTTTACTTCCGCCAACATTTCATCGGTAAGTTCCCTTTTTAGATTAGTATCCGGCTTCCCGGATTGACATCCCGCCAAATACAGTACGGATCCACAGATTATCAGGTATGAGAAGATCTTTTTCGCCGCCATTTTTATTCCTCCGTTCATTAAATAATTGTAAATAATATGGACATATTTTCACTCTGGCAGCCACAGGCTTATACCTTCAAATAAAGAAAACAATCTCGCCTGATTTCACCAGGATATTTTAGATTTCATTATATATCAGACTCATAAAATGCCAAGCTTTTAAATGAGAAATTCAGGGATGAATAACCCAACCCTTATCCCCAAAATCCAAAATGAATTTAAAATTCCCCCTCGGAAGAGGCTGTGTCATAAATGAAGTTTAGAGGCATTTGTGTTACCTTGTCATTCCAAACGAAGCGAGAAATCTCCACGAAAACGCTTAATTTAAAAGGGCGTTTGGAGATTTCTCGGCCTGTCCTGCCCGTCCTGGATGATTTTGTCCAGGGGATGATTTAGCTGTGGAGCTGTTTTTGGCGCAGCTGGAGAGAAGCACTGGAGGCTGTCGGACTTAACACATCCAAAACAAGTATCCGCGTTGTTAAATAGCACATACTGAATTCGCGTTACTTTGTCATTCCGAACGAAGTGAGGAATCTCCACGAAAACGCTTAATTTAAAAGGGCGTTTGGGGATTTCTCGGCCCGTCCTGCCCGTCCTGGATGATTTAGTCCAGGGGATGATTTAGTCCAGGGCTTCGCCTCGAAATGACAAATTTCGTGAAATTGCTCAAAAACAGAGTTATGACACAGTCTCCAAAAAGGGGCTCCTAGCCCCCCAGTTCAAAAATTTAATTGAGCATCCATCCCGGCCCTAAAGGTTTGGCTGTCATCAGCCTGGTTTCCTGAGAAAACATCCAGTTCAGGCACCATGTAAAAATTAATGCGAATTATGTCTTGCTCAATCCTGGCTCCGAATGCGTTTTCTAAAGTCAAGGATTTATTCCCGGCAAAAGTGTTCTGAACATAAACTAAGGCTGCCTCCGTCCAAAGCCGCAAAAACGGAAATATTTCCGCTGCCAGCATTCCCTGGCATTTCGCCTGATATACCTGGTCATCTTCCCAGACAAACTCCGCCGGCTTATAGTACTGCGTTTCCTCGTAGTTTAATTCAACCCCCAGGGCACAAGCTATCCCTGGTTGAGGATAATGATAGTAACCGGATAAATTCACTTTGTTATCCGGAATAATCAGTTGGTATTCCGGCCGGGCAACCTCGAATTTTTGGTCTCCTAAACTGGTGTTGGCATAGGTGGCGGAAATGCTTATATTTCCCCCGTCAATTTCACCCCAAATTTTCCTCAGTGTCGTGCCTATGGTCCTTAACCAGAATTTAACTTCCCTGGTTTGGTTATATTCGCCGAAATATAACTCCCCGGTGCAGGACACATACATGCCCCACCCGTCTCGTGTGACTCCCAGCTTATGTTGATAAACTTCACGGTTGTTGGCATAAGCATAGCTCTGCGCAATGTTGGAGAAGTAATCCCCGAGGTTATCTTGATCACTGTATTGAATGGAATAGCCTATCATCATATGCTCGATAAAATAACCAATGTCAATGGCGAGACCGGCATTTATATTCCGCTGCAGGGTTTTGACTGTTTCTTTAAAATAGGACGCGTCTATGGAAGAAGTGCTGTTATTTTCATAGATTTGTTGCGCGTAATTATATCCCAGATTCACGGTAAATAGATTCTTAATGGGAGCGATGACTTGGGCGTTGTATCCCACCTCATCGTTTCGTGTGCTTTTCGCAAAAACCGGATCATAGGGCTCTGCATGCGCCAGCACGAGGTTAAAATAGTTATAAATAATGTATTCTGGTATTTTTTTCAGTCGGGCCGGATTATCGAGCAAATTTCCGGTTTTCCCGACCTTCTCAAACAGAAACATTTCGGATTTGTCTTTATGCAAGACGCCAATTGAAGCATATAAGGCGGAGGTTTGAAATAAGAATATAGTAAACAGTATGATTTCCCAAAAACATCGGGTCAATGATTTAATGGTATCCACTCTTTTCTCCGTTCATTTTCAAACCGAGACTGTTAGTCTGCTTACGGAAGACTAACAGGAATTTGCTTTTCAGAATAAACGTATCATTCATGCCTTCAAGCGTCAATTCCTTTGTTCCGCTTTCCAGATTTTTTGAATATCCATACGCGCCAAGCCAAAAGAGCCGACATCGGAAGTTTTCGGAGACTTTTTAGCGATTGGAGATGACCGCAGAACCAAAAAAATCGCGGCTGCTCACAGAAAATAGCCTGGTGATTTTTTATATAGGAGTCGGGGTTTATCATTGACGCTTTAAATTATTTGCTGTTATACTTTAAAGGATTTCTATTAACGCCCCACAGTAACTTCCGGGATTTTTGGTGGAGGTAATTCATGAAAACAAAATATCTTCTCTCCTTACTGGCAATTATTTTATTCCTTTCTAATGCCAACAGCATCTGGGCCAGTGGCTATCAGTACAGCCGCGGACGCCTCCTTTATAATAACATTTTAAACGGAGCAGCGTCCGGCACCCTAATCGGTTTATCGGCCGGCCTTATGGGGTATGGCATGGAAGACAACACGGATTCCGAATTAATATTAATCGGCCCGATTTATGGCGCACTTGGCGGCGCCCTCCTGGGAGCCGGAATCGGTCTTTATCAATTCACCACGCCGGTATCCAGTACCCCTTATCCTCTTATGGAATACATTGCCGGCGGCACCGGGGTCGGAATGCTTATGGGGGCCATGGTTGCTACCATCGCTTATGCCCGTTATGATGACAGGAATTTTAATACGGAAATCGGCTTAGGCGGCCTGATTGGCGCTGCTTTAGGGCTGGGCTTGGTGGTTTTGGAATTCAGCGCCCCCAGCAGCGGAGGAGATGATCTTCTATCCGGCAAGATCGGCCTAAGCCCCGAGATGGCCGGTCTGCCCCACATGGTTCCGAAATTAAAACGCGAACCGATTTTCGGCTGCCGACTGGCAAAAATTAATTTCTAATCAAATACCCCCCTCGGAAGCTCAATCCTCCAAAGGGTCATAATACTTCAGCATGGTCAGCTGGTTGTAATTTTTCAGACTTTCATATTTGACGCTGTCCATCATCTGGTTGACCAGAAAATTCCCGACTCCCCGTTTGGAGCCTTTCAGGGCGCTGGATTTAAGAGAGATATCCTTCTGCTTAGTGACATCAAAAGGATCTCCGTAATCACGAATCTGGATTTTCAACTGCTTTTTCTGAAAATCCAGCCGGATCCGGAAAATCTGCCAGGGATCAAAATCATTGCCGTGTTCCACCAAATTATGCAGAATTTCCTCAATCGCCAGAGCCACGGTGTTGGTGGTTTCCTCGTCCATGCCTTCCTGCTCGCACAAACCGCTGATAGTCCGGCGGATAACGCCGATATATTTGAAATCAGCATTAATCTTAAGTTCCATACCCTTATAGCGGGTCGTTCTTCTTTTGGCTGTGCTTCCCGGCTTAATAGTAAAAACATGCGCCCAGGCATCCACCAAGAAGGTTTCATCGCATTCCTCGCAGCGATAAATATCCGAAGCCTTAACCTTAACTTCGTTCCGGCAGGTGCGGCAATTTATTTTCACCGGAAATTCAGCCTGCCCGGGTCTGGCCTTCAAATTAATCTTCAAAACACTCTGTTTTTTTTCATGGCTTAAACCAATCTCGACTTGGCCGGTGCCGGTCATGGCTATGGGGCCTTCCCATATGCCATGCTGGAAACCCGATAATTCCCTCGGGAATACCAGCCCGTCCGATACGCTCACCCGGGGTTTTTCCATATAATCGTCTATCAGGTTTCGATTGGCATCTCTGGCTTCTACGCGCAGATTAAATTCCTCGCCGCTGAACTTATCATCAGCCGTGCAGGTTATATGAAAATGGTCAAAGTTCTCAATAATCTGAATTTCCGCTTTCCAGACTTTCAGATCCGACTCTTCCTTGATAAATTCCATTATATGATCCAGTCCAATGGCTTCAAACACCTTCATGATTTTTGGAGAGACCCTGCAGATTTTCATGTCTCCTTCCGGCTTCTCCCGGAACTTCTGGAGCATGCCGACAAATATACCTACGCCGGCTGAACTGACATAATTAACATTGGCCAGATCCACTAAAAGACGGTAATGTTTCTCCTCCCACAGGGTTTCCAGTTCCTTTTCAAATATCGTGGCAGTGTCGGAGTCAATTACTCCTGTAATCCGAAGAACAGTAACGTTGGGAAGCAATTTGTTTCTCTGGCAAGACATCTCAATGGCGCGACTCATGATCAGCTCATCTCCTTTTTAGATTCTCTATTTTGCTGGAAAGTTTTGCCACGGTTTTTTTATCACCCAAAGCTTTGGCACTCTCGATATGCGTAAGGTCAATAAATTCCAGGATATTTTCCGCCACCAGATCAGCAACGGCTTTCGATCCCGGCAAAGCAGTAATATAGGCCGCTACCGTGCGGGCCATATCGAGTAATTGCGCGGCTTCACTTTCTTCTATATTCGAATTTTCTTCTTTATCTGTCTGGATTTTTTTAAAATAGGTTAAGCATTCAGCGCTTTGTTCTACAAAAACGCAGGTTTCCAGTTTATCTTTAAAACCAACCCCGGCATTATCTTCCAAATACTTGTATTGTCCGAGATAATCATTGCTTACCTTTATTTGCAGGACTTTAAGGACTATTTCCGCTTCCCCGCCGAGCCGCTGATTTTTAATAATAATTTGATCGCCATCATTTTTCTGCTTTTTATTATAAATCCTTATTTTGTTTACACATTCCGCAAACCATTTTTCCCTGACCGGGATAAATTTCTCACTAATGTCCTTGGATATGGGATTTAGTGATTTTTCGTTTTTTACTTTCCTTTCATCTATGGGAGCTGGAATCCGGATTCCTTTCTGCTTGACTGTATCCGTCTTTGCTTTTGGTACTTTAACTTGTTCCTTTTTTACCGAGTTAGCCTTTGCCTGCTCCGCTTTTGCCTGCTCCGCTTTTGCCTGCTCCGCCTTTGCCTGCTCCGCCTTTGCC
>DAOVYW010000038.1 GCA_030635415.1 Candidatus Firestoneibacteriota bacterium | reverse complement strand
TAACGGTACATTTGTCATTGCGAGCAAAGCGAAGCAATCTCGGTTTTTCTGGCGTTTCGAGTTCAAAACAGATTGCTTCGTCGCCAAAACCGCTCCTCGCAATGACTTTTATAAGGCACCAACAGCGTGAGACACTACACTAGGAGCCGTATCTACTACAGCTTAAAGAAGAATTTAATTTTTCTCAACTTTCTTTTTTTGAACATTAATGTACTTCTTTAATAACGCCTTATTTTCTATTGATCCATCATACTTAACCGCAGCCAAATAACCTGAATTTTGTTTTTTTACATGCAATATTTCTCCGGAAATACCGAGCGTCTTCATCTTACTGTTTTTCATTTCCACGTCCAGCTTGATACCACTCAATAACGGGATGATGTATGGAATTTCCATTAAAAGCCCTTTTTCACTTATGTTTCTCAAATATGCCCTATATTTATCCTTTGAATCCTTTAAACTAAGATATATCTCTTTTCCGTCAATTTCATATCGAACAACACGTCTTTTAGTTTTTGATAAGCCTACCTTCTTTCCTTTATCTTCATAACAGCGGATTTTATTCTTTCCCGCCTTTTTTGCCGCATAAAGAGTCTTATCCGCCTTGTCCATTAATTCTTCGCAGGAGTTTGCATCCAAAGGATAACTTGCTATACCAATAGTTATACCTCCCTCATAATGTTCCTTGTTTTTGCCGTCAAAATTTAATGGCTGTTTTTTTATCTCTTTAATTATTCTATCCGCTATAATCGAAGCATTGCTTTTTTCGGTATATGTAAGCATCACTACAAATTCATCTCCGCCAAATCTTGCAGCAACATCTTCACCTCTAACCAACTGCTTTAGAATTTCTGATATATGTACAAGTAACCGGTCCCCTGCTACATGCCCAAATTTGTCATTATATTCTTTAAAACCATCAATATCCAAGAATAATAGCGATAAGGGAAATTTATTACGTTTAGCTTTATTCATCTCATTTTCCAGTACCTCTAAAAAATATTTACTATTATAAACCCCTGTTTTCGGGTCCTCTTTTGACGCTTTTAATATCTGTTCGAATAGCTCCATTTCTACTATTTTGGGATTTTTGAATCTACTTTCTATATTCGAAAAATAGTCTAGGATTGCAACTTTAATGCCCACGTCTCTCCTTAATCTTTCTTTCATACTTTCTCTATGAGCTAATACAGAATCCCAATACTTCGCTGACTCCTCTTTCTCAAAATAAAGACTGGCGAATAATTCAAAAAGTATCGTAATTACTGAAGAATCCATCTCCTGCTTGTTAAATTCTTCAATTTTTTCCTTGAAAATAGTATTGGCAGCAGATAATGGATCTAAACTTGATTCGTGATTATCTTTATTTTTTTTATCCGGCATAATTCCCTCCTAAAAAAAACTTAAAAATCCACAGGCTTACGCCCGTGGTATTTTTGTCGAGCGATGTTCGCCTTCGGCGATAGTCACTCGCTTCATCGACGGGCTCACGCAATTGTGTTCGCGTTGGCACGATAAATAAATTCGAGAACCCCCCTCAAATTTTTCAAAAACATGGAGAGATTGACAACTGCTTCCCCTTGCTTGATCAACCGGTTCAGCGATGGCCTGGCCATTTCCAGAAATCTTGTTATCTCCGCCCACTTAACTCAACTTCGCGATCCACAAAATGCCATCATCCCTTCGGACGTGGCCAGGGGATGGGAAATGTTTAAATTCCATTTAGATTTCAGGATGATTTGCGTTATTTATTCGGCAGGTTTGTCAAAGCTGGGAGTAAAAACCATTACTAAATTTCGGCCGTTGCGTTTAGCCTCATAAAGCGCTTGATCCGCCGCCGTAATCAATGCCTCCTGCTCTATGGCATCTTCCGGGTAAGTGCTGACCCCGCACGAAACAGTAATATTCAGCCGAACTCCGCCCACCTCAATGAAGCTGGCTTGGATAACGCTATTGATGGCTTTGGCAATCTGAATGGCCTTGGCCTTGGGCGTATTGGGAAGCAGAACCGCGAATTCTTCCCCGCCATAGCGCGCAGCCAAAGCCGTACTCCCGGCCTGCTCTCTCAGCCGGGCCGCCGTCTCACTCAGAACCGCATCCCCCACTTGATGTCCATGCTGGTCATTAACCCGCTTGAAATGATCTAAGTCGAGCATAATCAGGGAAAGAAACTGGTTATACCTTTCAGCCCGGCGGATTTCCTCCCGCAGTCGTTCCTGAAAATGGCGATGAACATAAAGACCGGTCAGGCTGTCCGTAATTGAAAGCGTCTGAACTTTATGATAAAGCAGAGTTTTTCGGAGAGCAAAAACTATCTGTTTTCCCAGAATTTCCATCTGGTTGAAATCCGCAGCGCTAAAAGCACTCACCTCATGAGAAGCCAGCATCATAATGCCGATCTCTCTTTCATGCATAATCAGGGGAATGATCATTAAAGCATGAAAAGTGGTATCCCCGGCCAATACCTTAAGCCGGGGATCCAACGTCAGGTCTTCCACGCGAAGCGGATTTAAAAGTTTATCCGGTTTACGATGCAAATCAGAGGATGGCAGTTTTTCCGGGAAACCCATATCTAATATTTCATGTCCGCGCACCTCTACTTTTTGAAAATCACCGGTTCCTTCCTCCGGAATATAAAATGCCAGTTGGACCTGCTTGTCAGCCTGGGACCCGAAATGCCGGGGGAGACTTTGAGCTACTAAGCTGCGGGCCTCGGTCAGCACGGGGTGTAATTCGAGAATGCCCAAAAGTCTTTTGGCTCCTTCGTACAGCTTTATCAATTCCTTCAGCCGGCTCTCATATTCTTCCAACTGTTCGCGAATCAGCCGAGCCTTGCGTTCCACCTTGGCTAAATCCCTTTCCAAGGGTGTCCGGACAGCCTTATGCGCTTTTAACAGGACTTCCCAATCCCGGCTAAGCATCATGGTTAATCCGAATATCAATCCCATGGCTATGATATCAGCGACCGCGGCCCCATGGGATATTACTCCCAGCAGGCTGCCGGTTACGGCCGTGATCGCGCCCAGTATGGTCACTATCAGTGCTCCCGGAGTATCCTCCCAGTATCCGGCTAACATTATCAAAGGCCAGAGCAACAAAGCAAAATGATGGGCATTTTCCGAACCCCGGCCTAAAAAAAGCAGACACAAAATCAGAATATATATCCCCGCCAGAATACTTCTATTCTGTCCGCACCTGGTCATATTGTCCCTCTTCCCACCAATACCCGGTTGCGTCCGTTGCGCTTGGCCTGATACAGGGCCGTATCCACCACCTTGATTAATTGTTTGATTTGGATGGCGTGGGCCGGACATTCTCCCACTCCGACGCTGACCGTAATCCGGAGTTTCTCCTGCCTGGTCCAAAATATCCGTTCTCCTACTTTCACCCGGAGACGCTCTGCCATAACCTTTCCGCCTTGAATATCAGTATTGGGTAAAATCATGGCGAATTCCTCTCCGCCAAAACGGCAAAGAATATCCGCCACGCGGGCTTCCTTTTCCAGGGTCCGGGCTAATTGGATCAGAATTTGATCACCGGTCGGATGTCCCAGCCGGTCGTTAATCCGTTTGAAATGATCTATATCCAGGATGATAAGCGAGAAAGGAAGATCGGATTCCCGAAACCGGTTTAACTCTTCCTCCAGGCGTTGGTTAAAAAACCTTCGCAGATAAAGTCCGGTCAGGCCGTCCGTGATCGCAAGTTCACGGGCGCGTTTATAGAGCCGGGCGTTCTCAACCGCCGCTCCGGCCAAATCCGCCAACAGCGTAAAGAGGCGCAGATCATCGGTATTAAACATCAGGGGCCAGGGACTTTCGGCTCGCAGGACACCGTTTACCCGTCCGTCCGACAACAGGGGCGCCGCCATGAGACTGCGAATCATTGAATCCGCACCCAGGGACTGAAAACGGAAATCATTATGCGTATCGGAAACCAGCAGCGTCGTCCGGCGCTGAAAAACCCAGAGTCCGAATTGATCTTCAAGAATGGCTTCGATATTCTCTGTCTCCGGTGTGCTGCGCGTCAGGGCCTCTTCTTTTTTAGGTTGGTTATACGCCAGAAGATAACGTCCCCGTTCCGGGCCCATAATTTCCTGGACTTCGCGAATAATTACTTCGGCTAATTTATCCAGCTCCAGCTGGGATCCGAAAACCCGCGAAACTCTGTTCAAGAGAAAATATTTCTGGAATTTTTTTTGATTGGAAATATTACTCACCAGATCGGTCTTGTAATGCTCCCGCGTTAAGGCAAGATGTTCTTCCAGTAAGCTCACATCTTCCTGGTGAAGGTATACCATTTTTTCCCGGCGGCGGATAAATAAAAAGATGGGGAGCAACATCAATAACAGTATGGGGACATTCCACAATATCCGCGGTTCCGAAAACCTAAGAACTTCCAGTAAAAAAAACAAACACGCGAAGATTATCAGGCCGCTACCCGCGACCGGGCCCAGCCATAATACCGCCCCCAGCGGCGGCAAGATCGCCCAGGCGAGCCAGGAGCTATGTTCCATAAGGGAAGCAGCCGTATCAATTATCGGAAAGGCTGCGAGCAACAGCAGGATTAAAATCCACCGTAATCCGGGATACCGGTCTAAATATCGTTGCAGCATAATGCTAACTCTTGGCCGCCCGGGTTAAAAGGCACGGCCAGATTTTTTTCGCGCCCTGATGAACATCCCGGTCGGAACCGAGATTAGGCAGAATAAAATCAGCGATTTTTTCAAACTCCCCGTCCTTCCACTGTATCCTCACCCGGTTCACTGCTTCCTCCAGGCTCATCCGCTTGCTGTCCGCCAGGCGTTGAGCCCGCATTCCTCTTGGGGCTCTTATCCATAGTACCACATCGCCCAAACCTTTAAAAGCTTGTTCTGGATAAACCGCCATATCCAGGACCAAAGGCCGGGGCGAGAGTTTATGGTGGAGATTGATTTTATCGTTCAATAGTTTGCGCAGGCGGACATGCATAATACGGTTTAAATCCGCCAGGGCCCGGGAACTGCTAAATACCGCCGCGCCCAGTTTGTCCCGGCGAACTATTCCGGCCGGATTGATTACCCAAGGAAGCTCGGCTAAAGGCCGGCCGTTGGCGTCCTGGAAATCGGCGGCCTTGAAATTTCGTCCGGCGATATGCCGGCCGGCCAATTTCGCGCCGCCAAATTCCCATAGAATTTCATGCCAGGCGCCGCTGCCGGGTTTCAGTAAACGCCGGGCCAAACGGTCAACCTCAATCGTCCGGGCTCCGAGTCTTTTAAAAACTCCGGCCACCGTACTCTTCCCGGAACCAATCCCGCCGGTAATTATTATCACCGGAGCACGCGACCGTTTAGGCATGAGCCTCCATCCAATTCCGGCCCCAGGCGGCTTCCACCACCAGCGCCACGCGCAAAGAATAAACCCGGCCCATCAAAGCCACCACCCGCTCTTGTAATTCCATCATTTCCGACTCCGGTCCCTCAAACAACAATTCATCGTGCACCTGCAGAATCATGCGCGAATTCCATTTACCGGTTCGTAGTTCCCGGTCGATTTGGATCATGGCCAGCTTGATAAACTCCGCCGCCGAGCCTTGGATTGGAGTGTTGATGGCTATACGCTCCGCGGCCTCCCGGATATTACGATTAGCCGAGTTGATATCCGGCACTAAGCGCCGCCTTCCCATGAGGGTGGTTACATAACCATTCCGGCGGGCCTCTTTAATCAGCTCATCCAAATAACCCCGCACTCCGGAATAACGTTGGTAAAACCCGTCAATGAAACCCCTCGCTCTCCCGGGAGAAACACCCAATTGGCGCGCAAGCCCATAAGGACTTACGCCATAGGTAATCCCAAAATTAGAGGTTTTAGCCTGCTGACGCATTTCCGAGGTCACCTGATCCCGGGTAACGCTAAAAATTTCAGAGGCCATGGCCCGGTGAATATCCAGGCCGGTATCAAAATCCGAACACATTTGAGTATCTTGCGAAATATGCGCCAATAAACGCAATTCAATTTGGGAATAATCGGCTGAAAGCATCCGCTGCTCCGGCCCGGCCGCCACGAACATCCGGCGAATGGCCCGCCCACGCTCGGTCCGGATGGGGATATTCTGTAAATTAGGAGCAGAAGAAGAAAGCCGTCCGGTGGCTGTTCCGGCTTGATGAAAAGTGGTATGCAAACGGCCGTCCCGGGGATCGAGCAAGCCCGGCAGGACATCCAGATAAGTGGATTTTAATTTCTGCAGCTGACGGTATGTCAATACCTTGCGTGGCAGGGGGTGTACCGCTGCCAGACTCTCGAGAACTTCCACGCTGGTGGAACTGCCGGTCTTGTTTTTTTTCTTGGGCGAGAGCTTCATCTGGTTAAAAAGTACATCCGCCAATTGCTGTGTGGAGCGGACGTTAAATTCCCGGCCGGCCATAACCTGGATTTCTTTCTCGGCTTGTTCCAGTTCCCGGCCTACCTGCTCTGACATTGCTTCCAGCGCGCCGGCATCAATCGCAATTCCCTCGGTTTCCATTCCCGCCAGCACGGGCAATAGCGGCATTTCCACTTCCAGATATATCCGGTCTGCGCCCCGGTCTTCTAATTGACCCGGTATGGATTTGGCAATAATTAAATAAGCGCAGGCCGCCATGGCCGGCTGATCTGCGGGCGGCGGACCTCCCAATACGCGGGAAATAAAATCGCTTGACCGATTCGCCGGCTGATCGAGCAAATGCGCGGCCAGGTGCAGATCAATCTTGGGGCCGGATATTATATCCCCGGTTTTCAGCAGAAGCTTTTCCAGCGGTTTAAAATCATAAGTGATTTTTTTGATCCGCGGATCGCGCAACAGATCCACCCAGGCTTCCCTGCCGGTAAGCGCTGAACTCAGCCCTTCTTCCGGAAAAGGTATAAACCCGGCGGCCCGGGGATCAGCCGCCAGTGCCACACCGGTTTCCTGCCAGGCTATGGACAGAATTCCATTTTGACGGGCCTGTTTAAATACTTCGGTGGGAGAATTTGATATTGAAATTTCCTCGGTCCATCCGGCCGGGGCCGCGGCCACAGCCGGTGGCCGGGACGCCAGAAGACTTTTGAATCCATACTCCGCCATCAGGGAATAGGCTGACTCCGGAATTACATCCGGCACCAGGCACTTCTCCCAGTCCAGATCCAGCGAAACGTCTTCTGGAATTTCCACCAGTGTTTTAGATAATTCGGCCTGGTCGCGATAAGTTTCCAGTTGGACTTTGAGCTTGTTTTTCTTGACCTGATCCAGGGAAGCATATACCTGTTCGAACGATCCAAAATTCTTTATCAATTCCAGCGCGGTCTTCTCACCCACGCCCGGAACCCCGGGAATATTGTCCGAAGTATCCCCCATCAGCGCCAAAACATCAGCCACCTGCTTTGGGGGCACCCCAAAAACACGCTCAATGCCGGCCTGATCCAAAAGCTCGTACTCGCCTTTTCCCCCGCGCCGGGGACGCAAAATTTTAACCTGGGAGGTTACTGCCTGGAAAATATCCTTATCGGTGGTGAATATCAATACGTCCATGCTTTTCCGGCCGGCCTGGCGGGCCAGGGTTACCAAAATATCATCGGCTTCTATTCCGGGCTGCTCATAAAGCTTAAGCTGAAAAGCGTTGACCAAGTCCTTGACCAGGGGTATTTGCGCCTGGAGATCCTCGGGCATGGTTTCACGATGAGCTTTATAGGCGGGAAATATTTTATGACACCGGGTTGGTTCCGGCCGGTCAAAAACCACTACCAAGTGAGAAGGATGGTAGCAGTTAATCAGGTTGAGCAGGGTATTCGCAAAACCGAATACCGCCTGCACCGGACGGCCGCGAGGATCGGTTAGAGATCGGATCGCGTAAAACGCCCGGTAGATCTGGGCCGTACCATCGATAAGCATAAGGGTTTTGGACAATGCAAGCCTCGTTTATTTTTTACGCACTAAGCTGGTCACGCTTTCCACGTGATAAGTTTGCGGAAAGATATCCAGGGGTTGAATATAATTGACATGATATCCTCCCTCCGCCATCCCCGCCAGATCGCGGGCCAAGGTCACCGGATTGCAGGAAATATATACTATCCGCCTAGGCGCCCAAGCCAGGAGTTTTGCCAATAACGCAGGATCACATCCTTTGCGCGGCGGATCCAGCACCACCACTTCCGGCGCAAATCCCTTGGCTCTTAATCTGGTTATTCCCTCCCCGGCGTCTCCACCAATGAAGTCGACATTGGAAAAATCATTAAGATGCTTATTGGCCAAAGCGTCCTCTACGGCCGAGGCAGCCGATTCAATACCCAGAACTATACGAGCGTGGCGTGCCAATTCCAGGGTTAAAAACCCCACCCCGCAAAAGATATCCACTACTGTCTCCCGGCCGGTTAAAGCCGCTGCCTGTAAGACCGTCTCCGCCAGGCTGGGAAGCTGGTAGGGGTTGATTTGAAAAAAAGCCGGGGCGGAAATCCGGTATCGAATACCCCGGATCTCTTCGAAATAGTATGGCCGGCCAGCCAACAGTTTGAACTCCGAACCCAATAACACATTGGTTGCCGCTGAGTTAATGTTCTGCACTACTCCGACCACCTCGGGAATCCGGTGACAAAGTTCATCCGCAAACTCATAAATCCGCGGAAGCCCACACTCGGCAGTTACCAGCATGGCTAGAATCTCCCGAGTATGCAACCCCATCCGGATCACCAGGTGCCGCACTTGACCCTGGCGCTTCGTTTCATCATAGCCGGAATATCCAAACTCCTGAACAAGCTCCTGAACTGTGCGGAATAAACGATTGCCGGCAGCCGGCTGAACCGGGCACGCTTCGACCGGCACAATGGTATGGGTCTGCCGGGCGTAAAATCCGGCCTGAACTCTTCCGGTTTCGCCCTGGAACGGAATCTGCATTTTATGCCGGTAACCGGCCAGGGGCGCGGCTTTAATAATATTATGTACTGGTATGGACTTCAAACGCCCGACATGCTGAAGAACATTTTCCACCAGGCTTTGTTTGGCTTTCAACTGAGCGGGATAGGCCAGTTGCTGCCAGGTACAGCCTCCGCACATTTCGGCCTGGGAGCAGAAAGACGGTTTTCTATCCGGAGAGGATTTGATAATCTGCAGAATCTCTCCGCGGGCAAAACGCTTTTTCACCCGAAGAACACGAACCCGCACCTCATCGCCGGGAAATGCGCCGGGGATAAAAACCACCATTCCCTTATGCTTGGCAATGCCTTCCCCGCCGTCCGCCAGGGCCTACACTGCCAGTATAATTTCCGCGCCGACCATTAAGCCTGCCTCAGGAACAGCTACTGTCAAGAAAAAAGGCCTCCTTCATCTATCCCAATCGTTCCTTCAATATCTGGTTAACCAGTTTGGGATTAGCCTGTCCGCCGGAGGCTTGCATAACCCGGCCAACCAGGAATCCCAGGGTCTGGGTTTTGCCGTTCCGGTATTCCGCTGTTGGCCCGGGATGGGCGGCCAAAACCTCATCTACCATCTTTCTCATAACCCCCGGATCGGAAATCTGGGAGAGTCCCTGCTTAGCGACAATATCTTCCGGCGCACGGCCGCTCTGGAACATCTCGGCAAAGACCTTTTTGCCAATTTTCCCGGATATTTTTCCTAACTCTATCATGCGGACCAATTCAGCTAAATGTTCCGGACTAACCGGCGATTGAGTAATCCGGCGGCCTTCGGCATTTAATTTGCCAAGCAGTTCCACGGTCAGCCAGTTACAGGCCGCCTGGGCCGGAGCTTGGCAGTCAACCATGGATTCGAAGAAATCAGCCAGTTCCCGGGATGAGATTAAAACCCCGGCGTTATATTCGTTTAAGGCATACTTCTGCCGGAAACGTTGCCGCCGGGCCTGGGGAAGTTCGGGCAGGCTTTGTCTGATGGCCTCGCGCACTTCCGCGGTAATTGTGATAACCGGCAAATCCGGTTCGGGGAAATATCTGTAATCATGAGCTTCTTCTTTACTCCGCATGGGATAGGACATGTCTTTTTCCTCATCCCAAAGACGGCTCTCCTGAACCACCTGTCCGCCTTCAATCAATACCCGAATCTGCCGCCGGGCTTCATACTCGATAGCGGAACGAATATGCTTGAAAGAATTCATATTTTTAAGTTCCGCCTTGGTTCCCAGAACCTGCTCACCCCGAAGGCGCACTGATATGTTGGCATCACAACGCAGGCTTCCCTCTTCCATATTGCAATCCGAAATACCGGTATGTTGCAGTATCTCTTTCAAGGCAATCAGATAGGCATAAGCTTCATCAGCCGAGCGCAAATCAGGTTCGCTCACGATCTCAATCAACGGGACCCCGGTACGGTTATAATCCACCAGCGAGCTCCCGGCGGTTCCCAGTCGTCCCCCGGCCCCCTGGTGTATCAGTTTGCCGGCATCTTCCTCCATATGCACCCGCGTAATCGCTATCCGCTTTGGACCGGCCGGGGCAGCTATTTCCACGCTGCCTCCAAGAGCCAATGGTTGGTCGAACTGGGATATCTGATAGGCTTTGGGCAGATCCGGATAAAAATAATTCTTGCGGTCGAATTTGGTATGCTCCGCCAGTGTGGATTCCAAAGCCAAAGCCGCGCGCATAGCCAGAACCAGCGCCTGCCGGTTCAATACCGGCAGGCTTCCGGGCAATCCCAAGCATACGGGACAAACCTGCGTATTGGGCGGCGCCCCAAACAGGGTGGGACAATGGCAAAAAATCTTGGAATCCGTGGCTAGTTCAACGTGAACTTCCAGCCCAATAACAATTTCATAATTTTTATCCATATTCAATTCCCTAAAAAAATATCCCGGGCGGCCGGCCCGGGTATCATGCCCGGCTTACGTTTTTTTCTCACACTCCTGGATTTTAGCTTCCCAACCATCTCCGTCCAAACGCTGTAGCGGACTTTCCACAAAGGTTTTCACATCATAGCCCTCATGATTAATGTCTTCCGCATTGCAGACCGGACAGGATAATTTAATATCCAGATCGCCCGTATCCGGCTGGTTAAAACGCCCTAAAGTGCCGTCATCATTAAACTCCCAGATTTCAACCGGCTCATAATAGGTAATCAGAGCCTGAAATTTTTTCCGGTTTCCACACTTGTTGCAAAGCATAATATTACTCCTCCATTTTTAATTATTTCGCTTCCTCCATCGCAGGCCGTCGCGTATGCCAATCCGTCCGGGATTGAAAAGCATATGCCGTCCGCAACAGGGTTTCCTCATCATATGCTTTGCCGATTAACTGTAATCCAATCGGCAGACCTTCCGAAGAAAAGCCGCCGGGAATTGAGACCCCCGGCAGACCGGCCAGATTGGCCGAAGTGGTAAAAACATCCGAGAGATACATGGTCAGAGGATCTTTCGTTTTCTCACCCAGGCTAAAGGCCGTGGTGGGCGAGGTCGGCGTCAGGATTAAATCACACTTAGTCATGGCCTGCTCAAAATCACGCTGGATTAAAGTGCGAACCTGCAAGGCTTTTTTGTAGTACGCTTCATAATATCCGGCCGAGAGCGCATACGTTCCCAGCATAATACGCCTTTTCACTTCCGCTCCGAATCCGGTGGCGCGCGTGGCGGCATACATTTCCAGCAGATTATCCCCGGATACCCGTTGGCCGTATTGTACCCCATCGTAACGGGCCAGATTCGATGATGCCTCAGCTGTGGCTACCAGGTAATATGCTGCCAGACAATATTCGGCATGCGGAAGAGCAACTTCGATTAGCTCGACGCCGGCATCGGCAAATACTTTCTGAGCTGTGTCCAGCGCCGTCTTTATTTCCGGATGGATACCGGCGGAAATAAACTCGCGTGGCAGTCCGATCTTCAGACCCTTCACACCCTCCTTAAGCCGAAGTAAATAATCCGGAACCGGCAGATCCGTACTGGTCGCGTCCCGTTGATCATGACCAGCGATCACTGACAGCAGTAAGGCGGCATCCTCCACGTTCCGGGCCAAAGGTCCTATCTGATCCAGGGAACTGGCAAAAGCCACCAAGCCGAAACGGGAAACCCGGCCGTAGGTCGGTTTCAAACCCACTACTCCGCAGAATGACGCCGGCTGACGAATTGAGCCGCCGGTATCCGATCCCAGGGCCAAGGGAACCAAGTCCGCAGCCACAGCAGCGGCTGATCCGCCTGAAGATCCGCCGGCCACGCAGTCCGGATTCCAGGGATTACGGGTTGGAAAAAAAGCCGAATTCTCGCAAGAGGACCCCATGGCAAATTCATCCATATTGACCTTGCCGACCAGAACCGCTCCTGCCGCTTTAACCCGTTCCACTACCGTGGCATTGTAAGGTGGACGCCATCCTTCCAGAATACGCGAGGCGCAAGTAGTTGGAAAACCGCTGGTACAGAGATTATCTTTAAGCGCCAGGGGCAGACCGGCCAGGGGGCCGGCTGATTCTCCCGCTGCCAGTTTGCGGTCCACCTCAGTTGCTGCGCTATACGCGCCCTGTTCATCCGATGCCAGAAAAATTTTAAACTTCGGATCCCAGGCCCGAATGCGGGTAAAAACCGTCTCGCAGACTTCCCGGGCCGTAAAATCCCTCCGGGCAATACCTTCCCTGAGTTCCAGTGCCGAATATTCGTGCCGATCCATAATTCCCTTCCCAGATTATTCTATAATCCGCGGAACCCGGAAACAGTCATCCCGGACATCCGGTGCCCCGGCCAGCGCTTCAGAACGGTCAAGTCCGGGAAGCACCTCGTCTTCACGCCATACGTTCTGCAGGGGTAAAACATGAGCTGTTTGGGGTATACCGGTAGTATCCAATTGATTAAGCTTGCGCATATATTCCAGAACTTTCTCCAGATGTTCCGTAAAGCGCGCCGTCTCATCAGGATCCATCCGCAAGTTAGCCAGCCGGGCTATTTTTTTTACGGTCTCTTCGGTGATTTCCGGCACTACCATCCCCTCCTGAAAAACTGTGCTTACTTGTAAATATATTAGCTATGATATGCCGCCCCCAGGAGCAATGCATGCGTCGCCCCCTGCTACCAGCATGCCATATCAATTTGAAATTAATTTCTAATGCGATTACTATAGCATAGTCCCGCAATTTAAAGCAAGCATGAGTTAATTTTTTCATGCGTTGGACTTCCGGCTTAACCGGCGCCTGTGCATCGGGGGAGCAGGGTAACCCTTTATACGCCAGGATGCACTATTCCTGTAGCATTCAGATACTTTGATTATGACAAGTCGGAAAGGGCAGTTCCTTTTGCTCGGGTTCCAGCCCTTCCTTACTCCAATTTGGCGACATACCTTTTTTTGTAATATTCCCATGCTTTTTCTATTAGAATTTCAGGCTGGTTTATTTTAGGCTCATCAAGCGCCAACTCTAAAAGATGATTTAATATCTCGCCTATAATAGGGCCAGGCTTTAAATTTAATTTTTCCATTACAATATTCCCATTTATATTAAGATCTTTAATCTTAAAAACGCTGTCGATTTCTAATATTTTCTTTATTCTATCTTTAAAATCAACCAACACCGCAGGGGACCCGCATTTCAATCCATTACCAACTCTATCAGCTTCTCGTAATCTAAAAAGAGTCTCTAAAATATCCAATCCTACATTTTTAATAAATCTTCTTACCGCACCATCGGTCCATAGGTCCGTATAATAAAACATGTGATATTTCACTAACTGAGAGACCTTGTTTATATCCACATTGCCAAATTTTAATCTTTTTAATATCTTGCAAGTTATTTTCGCGCCTAATATTTCATGATTATAAAAAGAGCAACCATTTTTTTCCGTATCTTTCTCTCTGCGAGTTTGGGGTTTGGCAATATCATGAAATAAAGCGGCAAGACGAAGCGTGTAATTATCAG
>DAOVYW010000105.1 GCA_030635415.1 Candidatus Firestoneibacteriota bacterium | reverse complement strand
GGAGGATGCACTTGCAAAGAGAGCCGGTCAGCCGTGCTGATAAATTTTATCAGCAGGGGAAACCGCTGGTCCGGCGCGGCGCCCGGACCCAGCATGGCTTTTGGATGCGCTTCGATTAACTCGCGCAGAGAGCGGCCGGCCAAAGGACCATTCATTATCCGGGTATTTTCTGTGCCGCGATCCGCGATTTCCCAGGACTCGCCAATGCAGTCTTGTTTCGGCATTGCCCGTCCCAGGCAGTGGTTGAATTTTTGGCTGTCTCCCCAGACTCTTTCTTTATATATAGGGATAAAACGCAGAGGGTAATTCGGTGGTGGCAGCATTAATTTTCTCTCCCAGACTGATAGCTGCATTAATTAATCCAGATTGTAACATGGGAATCAGGGAAGGGCAATCTCTTTGCAGGTAGCAGGGGATGATTTTCCGGATGTACGTACACATACATATACGTACATCCGGGTTGGGATTATTTTTAATTATACCATTGCCGAGCGCCTAAAAAACCGGCTTAACTTAGGCCTTGTGGAAAGTGTTAACAATCCAGTTCTGTGTTGGCATGGGTATGACCTTGTTATCCATGTAAAAGAAATCGTAATGATTTATTAAAAGCATTTGTGCCAGCAAAGACTTGTTCTCCATAAGCATGGCCGGAATATTGATAACCCTTAAGCCGGCTTTGGTCCTTATCTGGATTGACTCCAGGTTTAAAGGTTCCAGCAAGGATAGTACCTCCAGCACCCCGGTTCGGTATTCTTCAGTAACACCGTTCCGGTCCAGCTCCCTAAGAAGCGTACGAATCATTCTTGCAAGGAGCAAGGGGCTGTAGTTTTTATCCATCCGCTGCAGCAGCATCTGATATCTGCGCGCAAATATCATATCCGCGATCAATGTGCTCAGCTCGCTGATCCGGGCCAGTTCTCCCGCCGTGGGCCGGGTTTTCAGCCTAAGCTGTGCCAATTCTTGGTTTGCGGCACTCAATATACTCCCGGCTTCTGCCCGCGATATGGTAAGATTTTTCACCAGTTCTCCAGGCAGCCCGTCGGCCCGCATCACTACCTGGTTCCGCATGTGAGCTTGCTTGGTAAAATACCAGGTCACTGCCTCTATTTTTATGAATTCATTGACCAGCATAAGAAGTTCGGGCTGAAGGCTGTCCAGATTTATTCCGCGCCATATTAAAAATTCTTCGAAAAGGGGTATCTTTCGCAGCACATTCTTGATCCAGATTAATAGATGCAGAGATATTTTCAAGGAATCCGGGATCTTGGAGGGTTGACTCCTTAAATCCTCGAGATTTCCCCCTTCATCCATAATCCGCTGGAGATCAGCTAACTGCTGCGCCAATAGCGGATGCTTGCCTACCAGGTCGCCTACATTCCCGGTTATGATTCTGGCCATAAGGCGCAAAGCCTTAATAAAAGAAGGATGTGTCATAACCTGGAAAATCGGCAAGCGCTGAGACTTTAACTCTTCATCCAATGCAGTCTTACTCACACGTCTGCTCAGAGCACGCAGAATTAAACTCCCGGCTGCCAACCCCAGTACTACCACAGAGAAGGTTTTAGCCATGCCCTTGCTGGACTGGAAATTGGTCGGGTCCTCAGGCAGTATTTCTCCCGCGGATTCCACCCTCCTCCCAGGCCATCGCGTGCCATTAGGAGATAAAATATAATTACGCGCAGCGCTCGGCGTAAATATATTTTTTACTTCCCACCATGTGCCGTGCATTTTGGGACCTAGAACTAACGCCTGGTCGAAAGAAGCTACTTCGGCCACAAAGGACATATACTGATCTTCGGTAAGCGGTTCTTTGGCATATTTTTCCAGAGCGGATTTGCCAGGCATTTCAGTGCTTAATTTCTTCTTAACTAGATTTTTAAGCTGCTCGCTTCCTCCAAACATATCATCCACCGGCCCTAAACTTATGGGACTTAATCCCATCTCGTCCGCGGCTTTTGCCATGCTCCTCAAACTGGCAGCTGCCGCAAATCCCTTGCCGATATCAGAAGGATACACTACCAGCAGTCCCTTCTTTAAAACCTGGTTAACCTGCTCTAGCATTACGCGGGCTTTATGATCTTGCGGCTCTACTGGCAAATCCTGTAAATTGAGTTGCTCAAGGAAATCAGTATTTTCAATATTGACCAGGCACTGGATTGGTTGGTAATAATGGTGTAAAAGGTTATAGTTTGTCTGCGCCTGTCCCGGAGTAAGGAGTATATAATCGTTAAATGCATCTGGCTTGATTAATTCCCGCTGCCATTGATTACTTTGAGTAATGAGAGCTTGCACCGTTGCCGAGTCTATGGAATTTGGTATACCGTCTATGGGAATTGCTATCATATCCACCAGTACTCCGGTCTCTTCTGGAGATTGCACCACAGGAATTCCACTTCCGGGCTCTAGCGTCAGCGCCACTATACCGGTAATTGGATCCGGCAAACCTATAAGCTGACCGGTTTTTGGATCCACGGGTAATATATTAATTTTCACATCTCCTAAATTCCCTAAACCGGTTTCGCCTGAAATTGAACCCCGGTCTCCCAGCGCGGCTGCCAAATGCTGGTCATTGGTGTAAACCTCCGCCACCGTTCCAAACTCCTGCCTGAGACTTTCAATTCCGGACCATAATTCCGCGGCGCGTGAACTGGCTAAGGCTGGAGCGACCGCATCCCTCAGCTCGAGGGGGGTGGCGGCGGGAACCATTGGTTGAATGGGCGAGAGGGGGCCAGTGGGGGAAGTTGGGGCAGCAGGCGCGGAGGGGGTGGTTTGTGAAGTGAGTTGGGTGGAGCCAGGTGCAGCAACCTCTGTTGACTGCTGTTTCACTCCACTGATAATATTCCTATGTAAATCTCCTATTGTTTGACCACTCTCACGAACATGTGATGAATTTACTGCTTTTTTGGGGTTTAGATTAATGTTCCTTGATATCGGGTGATTTGGTTTCCCTTGATCAACTTGTGGCAATGTTAAACCCTCTCTCTTTGTATCCCCAGCTTTTTCACTATCCAAAGGTTGAACACTAATCCCATGCGATGAAATAATTGGAGAATCTCTTTTTCCGGTTATTTCTATAGGTCTCGATTGAATAGGCCCTCCAGTATCGCTTATTTCTCTTACATTATACGGAGCCTTTCTATTTAAATGCTCCCAAATAGAAGTTGTAAATTCCTGAAACGATCTGTTATTAGTCAATTGAAATATAACTTTGCCAACAACTCCCATTCCAATGTCTGATAATTTAGACCGCTGATACGCGGCAAGCTTATTGTATTTAAGTTCCATTTCCGGGATATTTAAAAGTTTATTTTTTTCATCCAAATAAATATAGTAATCCAATAATTTTCTGTACATTTTTCGTTCGTTTTCAGTTATTCCCACCTCATTATATGCCTTTATAAAAACATGTTTTTTTTCAGACGCTTCCAACTTCGGTGCCAATTGCTCCGCCATCATTTTAGCAATGGTATCCGAAACCTTGACTTCTGTTTTTATAGCTTGGGCTAAATTCCCCTCTCTTCTGGCATCATCCAGTCTGTACATTAAATGAAGTATGTTATCTCCCGGCTCTCTATCAAGAACCGTAAGACAGGCCTGTATTTTATGCGCGTTTTCCATAAAAAACATACTACCAAATCTATCACAGAACATCTCTAGTGCCTGTTCCCTAATGACCATCTCCTGAGTTATCTTTATATCAGCCTCAATTTCGTTAACTGCATCAAGGCCTTTTATTAAAGATAAATAATAACTTCTGCATTTATTTAGTTCCGGATCACTATGAATAAGCTCTAAAAAAGCATCAAATGAGAAGCTTTGAATTTCCTTTCGCATAGCCTCCGGCATAGCCGCCCGCTCTTCCTGTATCGCTTTTAGTATAGGCCCCCGCTCTTCCTTCCTAATATCCTGTAATAAGTCTTCTGGTGTAGCTTGGGCAATTAAATCAGGCAATTTAAAAATAGGTTCGTGTCCGACAACTTCATGAAGAATTCCTTCCGCTACTACTTGATAAAAAACTTCTTCATTCATTTCTGCGCTTATTGGATCAGTCCCGCTCTCGCCCCATTTAGTCCGGCCCAATTCTAGTTTCTCCTTAAAATAATCTTCATACTCGCCGGCTTTGGGCAATGCATTTTTTAATCCCGCCCCCTCATAATAAAATTCATATTGTTTGCCAGGATTAAATCCGTTTAATACACCTCTAACCCATTCAGGGGGCAATTTGCTTTCCGCAAAACCGTTTTTATCCATCTCTTCTCCCGGCAACCCAAATTTGGGCATGGAAACTAAAAGTACTGCGTCAACTTTACAATCACTCCCTGGTGTTTCAGGATCACTGTACATGAATCGGGTCATCATGGGCATTCCAATAATACTTGCTTCTTCGGGTATAGCTGTCTCTTTAGCGCTATATCGATAACTAAACTGGTTCGCAAGCCCTCGCAATCCATTAACCGACACTATACCCATCATTGTTTCCATTGTATCTTCGGACAGGATCATATGCGATCCTCTTAAATCATCTGTTCCCCATTCGTCTGTATCATATTTTTCTACCCTTCGGGCAAAAATATCACCGGCATGTCTATAAGGAGGATGACCAAATTTCCTACTGAATGTGTCAACGTGTACCTTTGGTATTCTAGTCATCACTGTAATCTGTCCAATAATTGAAAATGGCACTGTCAATAATAATATACTGAACGCTGAAAACGTATTCCCTATCCATACCCGAATCATACCCGGATCGTGCGCATAAACGGTTAAGTCCCGAAGGATGGGAAGAGATAGTACTTGCTGAATGCCCGCGGTTATTCCCGGCAATAAAATATTCGTTGCCGGGGTTCCGACTCCCAGGATATTTATGGTCTCACCCAAAGCTGTGCCCGCAACAAAACCCAGCAGGGTTAAAGGCAGCAGAATAGCGGAAATAACAATGCCCCGCTCGAACAATGACGGATTGGTTTGAGGAAGTTCAAGCAGAGTTTGAAAATGCGCGGCGGTCCACCATATCCCCACGCCGATCAGGCCTATCCCGGCTGCTATGGCCGCTACCGGAGCTGCCACGATGGGCAGAAATACCGAGAGTACCAGCGGGATTAATCCCATACCCAATAGGCCCATGCTCAAGATGCGCATTTTGTGGGAAGCAAGGATATTAGTCTGCCCGGCGGTCCGCGCCGCTTCCCCTCGCAAAATGGTAATATCATGACGGCCTAAACGAAATACCAGTGGTTTTGTGTATGCTCCTGGAGAGACAACCTGGATAAGGTTTTTCTTTACGCGTTCGAGCGAGAGAGTTCCCCACTCAAGCGTGGAACTCTTATGGGCTTGTATTTGCGTTACTGCCTCCTGCATAAAATCCATAGCTGTGATAAACTGGGCGCGGAACTTGGGCAGTCCCAAGTGGTTTGCAAGAGCAATGGCTGAGACTCCGGCAGCATGCCGGGCCAGCAATCTCTCTAATTCAGTGGGCTGATCCGGGTATCTTAGCAGATCAAAATAACTATTGGAAAACCCGGCCTTTTCCATGCGCGGGCGCAGGGAAACATAGGAATATCCCCGGTTCCGGATAAGCTCTATAATCGCCGGAGTATGGAATCCTCCGGTAACTAAAATCACTTTGTTCTCGCCCCGGTCACGCGCGCGTTGGACAGTGTTCTCCAGAAGCGCGTGGTTGCGCTGCTCAGCCAAATCATAGAATGTCAGGGCTTTCCCCACCGCCTCCTCAAGTGATGCTATCTCTTCTTCCGTAGTATAGCGGCTCTCTTTTGGCAGAGCTTGTAAAAGGTTTAAAACCCCGGCTAGGGAGACTTTTCCCGTCCGCGTTTGAAAGGCCTGAATATCTTTGCGCGAGGCAACTACGCTGACAATCCGGTCCACGATTTCCATGTATTTCCGGTGTCCCAGCAGGCGTTTTTCAGCAGTGGTTTTAGCCAGTTGACCGTGGATTTCAATTTCCAGATAGCGGTCCTGGCTTTCCCGGTCATGATAATCCAGCCGGCCCGTTCCTCTGCCGCGCAAAGCCGGCGGCAGAAGCGCGATCTTCAGGCTGCCGGCCTCCTGAATTAAAAGATGGTGATAGGCTTCCACATCCAGGTCGCCTTGCATAAAATCCCGGCGTCTTTGCTCAAAAACCAGTAATTTTTGGTTATAGGACTGGTTCTCCAGCAATTCCAGCTGATCCAAAAGTTCCAGAATCAGCCCGCGATTTTCCCCAGTGCCAAAGGCCTGGATCAGGTCTATGCTTTTATCATAGAGCTTCGGATCTTCGGCTCCGAAAAGCTCGATAGCCGGAGAATCTAATATCGCCAGGCAATCCGCGCCGGTCAATTTGCCTTCCTGCATGAAATAATCCGCCACAGCGCGTTTAACAGCGGAATCCGGGAGCATGGCCAGCTCCATCGTAGGAATAATTCCGGTCGCGCCCTCAACCGCCACTAATTTTAGTTCCGGATGCTTCTTCATTAAGTGATTAAGCATGCTCCGGATATTGGTCTGGATTTCATAATTGCAATGCAGATCCTGCACCAGGATGAAGGTTACATCTCCGGGCGCAAAACCCGCCTCCACGATCTTGCCCATATTAGGTGAAATCCGGTATTCCGCGGCCAGTCTTTTATCGTGAGGTCCGAACAGGCGGGTTTTGGCTGAGCTGTTGTTCTCATAGGTTTTAATATCAAAAGCCCAGCTCATGGTCGGCATCAAGAAAGACAGGCTGATTAACAACGCCACGCTGCGCGTGATTATGCTACGCCGGGGCGCGCGCCATTGCGACAGACTGGCTATATTATTGAAGAAAGATAGATTAAACATATGACTTACTCCTCTGGTGGTGGATTATAGCTATGAACTTGTCGGAATTAAGTCTTTTTCCCCCTTTTGTAAAGGGGGCAGGGGGGATTTATTGAAAAAACGCACAACTTCTATTCAAAATCCCCCTTTATCCCCCTTTTTCAAAGGGGGAATACAATAAGACAATCCCGTAGCAAATTTACGTTTATATTATATCATATATTCGCGCTTGTTGCAAATTGGAGCAAAATATATTCTAGGCCGCGCTTTGTACTGTTAAATTCCGGCGTTTTCGCTCAATTTTCAGAGGCTGGCCATTTTCATCTGTTATTGGTAAACTTTGGATACGCCTAAATAGCGACGGCTGTTTGAAAATCATGGCCGGTATGTTCATGCTCTTTATTTCTCCCCTAATTGCTATTTGAATTTTCCGCTTTTCACCCGGCATAGCCTCTAATATTTTTAAAACATCCTCTACCGCGCCCGGATCAATAGCCATAACCTGCTTCATAACTCTTAATAACCCCAGAATCACAACTGCCTGTGTCCTTGGCCACTTCGATGTTGATTGAAGGTTTTTTTCCATCCAGGCACTCTTCATCACGGAACTTACCCATGGCGAAGCTAAACGCGGTCCGGTATTTATTTTATAGGCAAAATATTTATTCGGCATCAGGGTGGCGGTGACAGCAATCCCGGTCCGGACCGCCGCTTCCGCGCTGATAATTCCTCCCAACAGAGAAACCACCCCCACCCATAAGCTCGATGAAATCCCCGCTCCTAAATATCCACTTGGCCGGGATAAAAACCTCATTGCTTTCCAGCTCTCAACCCGGTTGAACAGCACTTTAATGAAGCGGCTTTCCGGGGAGGCCGGTTGAGGCTCTATGCCCAGTCTTTGCCAGTCGTAGATTGTTTCCAGAATCCCGGTAATATCTTTGGCAGCAATGATAATTGGTTCCTGACGAATCGCTCGGCCTGTCCCAACTCCCTCTACCACAGCATTTTCCATTATTCTATCAATCAGGTTGACAAAACGTGTATCTTTCAAAGGAGTGGTTATCCGTATCCGTTTTGACGGTCCTAATCCCCTGGCAAACCTACCCAGCTCTTTATAGGCTGCTATTACCTGCTCTGGTTGAGGATAAAATCCCAGCCAGGGATTGAACTGCTGACCTGAAACTTCCAGTATAATATTGCTCTCTCTCACCAGTTTCTTTATAGCCGCAACTTGCAAAGCTGTATAATATGCCGGCATCAAGCGAGCAGGATTATTGGCGTCCCGGCCACCGAGTCTAAATATCTTTTCCT
>DAOVYW010000268.1 GCA_030635415.1 Candidatus Firestoneibacteriota bacterium | reverse complement strand
CTGAATGGTTTGGGGATTTCAAAACCGTCCCAGGAACGCAGCCTCCAGACCCGGTCTACCGCAGACCCAATCGGCACTACCTGATACCCTGACAGTGCGGCTAGAAAAACCGCGCCGGGCTGCGCCTGATACACCGGCCCCCTAGGCCCATCCGGAGTAACCGCGACATTATGGCCTTTTTTAAGTTCCCTGGTTAAACCGCGCAAAGCATTGATCTTTCCTTGGCTGGTAGATGACCGGATTGTTCCGAATCTTAAACTATGCAAGGTTCTGGCAATATAGTCTCCATCCCGGGACCGGGAAACCAAAACCCGAACCCCAAAACCCCGAAAATAAAATGTGGAAAGAAGTTGCTGATTATGCCAGAAAGCATAAATAATGGGGATCCCTTTTCCGGCATGCGGTGATACTCCGAAGGGATCAACCAGTCTGATGCGCATAGTTAAGCCGAGCAGCCGGACCAGCAGTACTGCGAATGGAATAAAAGCCATAATTAACCGGTGCATGATAATCCTTTTTGGTTTGCATTTTTTTCGATACTATACCATAATCAGTTTGGATTCACTTGATTTTTTTTGGTAGCTGTATCAATTCTATATATAGTATTAATTTAGCACCCCCTTCGACTTCGCTCCCTTCGGCTACGCTCAGGACAGGCAGGACAAGGAGGCCTGCTAAAGATCGGATATAAAAATGATTAATCAGCATCCCCCTTCAGCAAATAAAATACGGCTCTCAAAACTGATGGTGCAAACCGGACTGTGTTCCCGGCGCGAAGCGGATAATTACATAAGACGAGGATGGGTATATGTGGATAATCTTCCTATAAATATTTTAGGGACTAAAGTATATCCGCATCAGAAAGTCGTTCTGGACGCGCGTGCCCTGGCCGAACAAAATCGGACGGTTACTATTTTACTTAATAAACCCCTGGGCGTGGTTTCCGCCCAGCCGGAAAAGGGGTATGCGCCCGCGATTTCCTTGATCAAACCCGAGACCCGTTCTGCCAAAGATATCTCCCCGCTGCAATTTAAGCCCGGACATCTAAAAGGACTCGCACCAGCCGGCCGGCTGGATATCAATTCTCAGGGACTGTTGGTCCTGACTCAAGATGGGCGCATTGCCCGGCAACTGGTAGGCTCTCCGTCGAGACTGGAAAAAGAATACCTCGTACGCTTTAAGGGCCGTCTTACGTCCCAGGCTATCAAGCTATTAAATTCCGGACTGGCGCTCGACGGCCGTCCCCTGAAACCGGCGCGGGTCAAACTGCTTAACCCTGAACAACTGCAATTTATTCTAAACGAAGGCCGGAAACGCC
Source organism: Candidatus Firestoneibacteriota bacterium (assembly GCA_030635415.1). GTDB lineage: Bacteria > Oederibacteriota > JAAXVQ01 > JAAXVQ01 > JAUVAV01 > JAUVAV01. The sequence continues at coordinate 331 of DAOVYW010000268.1, read as the reverse complement.
AGATTAGACGCATGTGCCTGCAAGTAAAACTCGAAGTTACGGCTATCAAACGCGTGCGGATCGGCGCCGTTGCGCTTGGCAAGCTGCCGATCGGAGAGTGGCGATATCTGGGCAAACATGAAGTATTTTAGTTGAAAACCGGACATTATATTGTTACTATAAAGGGATAGTCAGGTAATTGTCTGAATTTTTGTAGCTGCTTACTGGGTAGCATAAGTATTTTCCAGGAGAATGTAATCAGATAAATTTTTCACGTACAAAAAGCATCAACCCAGGCGGTCTGGGTATCTAATCGAGGATACGTATGGCTCAACACGAGAAAACCCCAAAT
>DAOVYW010000223.1 GCA_030635415.1 Candidatus Firestoneibacteriota bacterium | reverse complement strand
TTTTGCAAGGAATCCTTTCTTTTTTGCGTGATTTCCTGCAAATTATAACATGCCCTTTTTACTATTTCTTCAATATTTACACCGCTTTTTGTGTTTTTCAAGATCGACTAGGTAATTGGTTTCCAAGAAAAGTTTAACAAAATCCGAAATAGGGTGTCAATAATTAAAATGGGGCTGTTTAGGTTGTATTTAGACCGATAAAAAAGCTAACCTGGTGTCAAGCAAGTTGCTATTATATCATAAGTCAACAACAAAGTCTGACAGACTCCTAGGCCGGTTCCTCCTTCATACAGGACCAGTCACTGAATTAGGTCAGCTCCTTTCACTATGGTTCGGGCAAAACGCTCTCGGAGATTTGCCAAGCTAGTTGGACAATCCAAGCGGGAGATCGATCTAGCCGGCTGGACTCCTTGGCTATATCCCGATGAGGGTCCGGTGACAGGGTCGCGAGAAGCTTGATTTTGCATCCACGCTCTTGAAGAAAGTTGCTAGCAGCGTCCTCAGCGTTTCCAAATCGTCTGATGGCATTGCCGGCTTTCAACCAAGTCTCCTCTATAACTTGACCCACCGACTTCTGCGATGTATCGGCTGCATGCTGAATGGCCTGAACAATTGACTTTGGCAAGAATAATCCCAACGTCTCATCCCTAACGAATTGGGGCTCCCAGGGAGGGAGTTCCTCTTCTTGGGGTTTCTTCTTAATCTGCGGGGCAGCCGCCAATGCCGCAATGAGGGCATCTAGGTGATAGAGCAATCTATTTGCCAGGGGATTACTACATAATGAAATATCATGGTGTATTCCCTGAAGTGCACGGAGACGAAGTGGTATTGACAATGAGTTGATGAAATGGGCGATCTCGCTGGGACCTTCTTCATCACGGATGACAACCTCAAGCAACACGTCAGGAACTGTAAGGGAACTACAAATCTCTCGGTACCATTGAGGCCAAGCCTGCCGAGCCCAAGCAACCATAGCCAGGCTCAACACCTCGTCATCCGACCAACAGCTATCAAAAAAGTTGCGTTGACAAAAATTGTAGGCTTGTTCGATGTCATATTCTAAAACTAAAAGTTCCATTACTAGTATCCTCCTGGGGGTCGAGTAGCCCGGGGGAATTACAGGCTTGATGACTTGCTTCATGACTGAAGTTCCTCCGGTCTTTCAACAGTTGACAATAGTCACCGTCCAAGACCGCCGGTGTAAGCAGAAAGTAGCGCCAAGAGTGTGAATAAAACTTGGGGACGTCGTGTCCGAAATAATTTCTATCATTACTGAAGAACGATGAACGCATGCTCGGATTTATATAATGGCGCGAAAAACCACATCCGCCAGAAGCATTCCCCGAGACGTCAAACGGATGTAATCAGAATTTTCCTCCAGTAGTCCGGCTTGTTTCATCTCAGAAAAAGGTTTCAAAAACTCTCTTTTCCAGTCCTTCCCGAATTGACGCCGCATTTTTTGTTTATTCACGCCTGAAGTAAGCTGTAAACCAACCATTAGTCTCTCGGTCTTTCGCTCCCGTCCTTCCAATGCTTCCCTGCCCTCCTGAGCCTTACCGTATTGCATGACCTTTTGCATATATTCGGCAATATCAGAACAGTTCCAGGTTCTGACTCCCTGCTCGTAGGAATGGGCAGCCACTCCCAAGCCAATATAGGGATCATCGCTCCAATATATTAAATTATGGCGGCAGACTTTGTCCGGACGGCTGAAACTGGAGAGTTCGTACTGAATAAAACCTTTCCTTAAAAAAACGGTTCTGGCCCATGCATACATTTTTGCCGCCAAATCATCATCCGGCCGTGCTATGGTCTTATTCCGGATTTGTTCAGCCATGGGAGTCCAGGATTCCAGTTGCAGGGCATAGAGGGAGATTTGATCCGGCTCCCAGGACAATAGCGTATTTAAATCCGCCTGGAATTCCTCCAGGCTTTGCGCCGGCAAACCATATATCAAGTCACAGGAAACATTCGTAAAATTGGCCCGCCGGGCTTTTTGGATCGTGGCGCGGGCTTGAACCGGTGTATGACTGCGCCCTAACAAACGCGAACTTCGTGGCGAAGTGCTTTGGACGCCTACTGACAGCCGGTTAATTCCGGCCTGTCGGAAAGCCTGCAAGGAAGATAATACCATTGTGGCAGGATTCATTTCCAGGGTAATTTCCGCCTGGGGAGAAAGACGCAAACTATGGGCCAGAGTATCCAGCAGCGTTTTTATTTGCGCGGCACTGCAAAGCGAAGGCGTGCCGCCGCCGAAATAAACCGTGTCTGCCCTCCCTCCGGCCCGTTGGCTGATTTCCATCAGTAAAGCGGATAGGTATTGCTCCATTTCCCCGGAAAACCGCCGGGGACGGGAAGCAAAATCGCAATAGGGGCACTTAGATAAGCAAAAAGGAATATGCATATAAACGCCGCGTGACATTTTATGGCCTACCTAATCACCCTCCACCGCGGGATAGGCCAGTAAATAACCCAGGCTTTACCTTTTATAAGTTTCCGGGGCAGAAATCCCCAGAAGCGGGCATCATGGGAACAATCACGGTTATCCCCCATCATAAAAAAATGGTCAGGCGGAACGGTTATCGGTCCAAAATTATCCCGGAAACTCAATTCCCTGGGCCGTATGCGTATATCCCGGAAGGTAACATAATTTTCGTTTTGCGGCTCACCATTTATATATAATACTTTATCCTTTATTTCCAGGGTGTCTCCGGGAAGCCCGATGCATCTTTTGATATAATCCTTCCGGGGATTCACGGGATACTTGAATACTATAATATCTCCCCGCTTCGGATCTCTGATTTTCAAGATGGTTCTGTCGGTAAAAGGAATATCCGTGCCGTATATACATTTATTGACCAATAAGTGGTCTCCAATCATTAGAGTATTCTCCATGGAGCCGGAAGGTATCTTAAAGGCCTGAATTAATAGAACCCGAATAATCAGGGCCAGTAGAATTGCTATAAAACCGGAATCCACATACTCCAGTACAATATTGGTCTTGGCAACTTTTAAAACATAGCGAAGCAGCACCTCGGCCAAAACCAAGCTGACCAGCAGGCCGTAAAATATCTTTTCCGCTGCTTCCGCGGTTTGAATCCATTCCCACATTTATCTATATCCACCTTTCTGTTAAATACTAATTCGTCCGGTTGCAAAAAGATTTTTCTAAAGGTTGTCATTCCGAACGAAATGAGGAACCTCTACGAAAATGCCTGAATTATAAGGTCTCTTGGAGATTCCTCGCTGCGCTCGGAATGACAAAACGCAGGAAGTCGCTGAAACCACCTTCCTGCAACTGATACTAATTAACACTGATTATCTTTATACTACACTCCATGACTTTAAATATACAAATTTATTTTTTTATTTATCAATCTTCAGCA
>DAOVYW010000167.1 GCA_030635415.1 Candidatus Firestoneibacteriota bacterium | reverse complement strand
ACCGTGACATTCACGGTAACGCCTTATGGAGGTACGCCGACGGCCACGGCAACTGCAACCTTGGGGAATACCTTAACCATAACGCCTACTGCAACGCCTCATGGCAATACGCCGACGGTCACGGCCACTGCAAGTGCAACCTGGGGGAATACCTTAACCACAACGTCTACGGCAACGCCTTATGGCAATACAGTGACCGCAGTTGCTACACTTACCTTGACTACTACTCCCACTATTTATGTTACTATGACTTCTCTGGCTCCGGTGATTATTAAACAGAATGTGGTGCGGCCCAGCGTGAATAAACCGGCGCGTATAGATGTTAAAATTGAGAAATCCCAAAGGGTGATAGTTAAAGTTTATTCCCTGCGCGGCAAGCTGATTAAAACTCTGGCAGACCGCGTGGCGGATGCCGGGACCTTTGAGGCGGTGTGGGAAGGTGTCAACCAAAAGGGACGTCTGGTTAGTTCGGGTATTTATATCGTGCATATTAAAACCGATACTTTTGAAGAGAAGCGTAAACTGGCAGTGGTACGCTGAAATCCTTACAGGCAGGGGTGATACTATGTTGTTGAAACGCTGGTTATATAGTTTGATATTTGTCCTACTTATGAGTATCAGTGGACAAGCCGAGGCTGCCGGGACAACCGGTGCGCAGTTTCTCTGTATTGAGGTTCCTGCCGGCGCAGCCGCTTTAGGGGCCGGCGCTGCCGCCAGGCAAGGCAGCGCGGCCTTGACCTGGAATCCGGCGGGGATAATGGGAGAGTTGTATCCAGCCCTGGCATTTACTCATTTTTCTTCTTTTATAGATACGGCCTATGAACAAATAGAGGGCGTCTACCCGGCATGGCTGGAAGGCAGTTGGGCTATGCGGATATTTTATGCCAGCACCTACAATTTTATGGAGATGGAACTGGGCGAAGAGATCGGAAGCATAGATAATCATGATCTACTGATACAACTGGCTTACGCCCGGCCTCTGGCTCCGGGATTGGCGGCCGGCGTTGCTTTCAAGTTCTTTGAGAGCGCTTTGGCGGGATATCACCGGCAGGGCGCGGCCATAGATACCGGCATACAATACCAAACTCCGTGGCTGCCGCTCTCGCTGGGCGTGGCAATCCAAAATTTGGGCACTATGAGCGCCTTTGAAAAAGAGGCGGCGCCTCTTCCTGTGAAAGTCCTGGGTGGCGCGGTGGTTAAGTTTGCGCTTTTATCCCGGCATGAAATCAGCTTGCTGGCGGATATTCACCAGCCCTTGACCGAAGATGATGATTCGGTTCTGGCTTTAGGGTTGAAATATAGCTTGGGGGATATGATATTACTGCGCAGCGGCTATCGTTTTACGGATGAATTAGGTAATTTCTCGCTGGGAGCCGGCTTCCGGATAGCTGGCTACGGTCTGGACTATGCCTATCAGCCTTTTGCGGAACTAGGCAGTGATCACCGTATAACCCTGACTTACTTATTCCAGCCCCGGAAGGAAAAACCGGTCCCAACAACATCCCGCCCAGGAGCGAAGTCACGGAAAATTACGCATAAATCACTGGCTTCCATGAAGCAGGATGTGCCGACCTTGACAGTGCTGCCTCGCAAATATGCCGCCCAGGTAGTATTTATTCCGCCGCGTGTCAGGACCAGGATCAAGGCATGGGAATTAATTATCAAAAATAATAAAGGTCGAATTGTAAAATATTTTCAGGGTGAAAAAGAGCTTCCCCAGGAAATTGTTTGGGACGGCCGGGATGATAAGGGCAGGAGGCCGGGGGAGGGAGAACATTTCAAATTTGTTTTTAAGACCGGCAATAAAGTCTATTCTCATACCCTGCCGTACTTACCGCCGGTACTTAAACTTCAGTTCCAGGATAAAACCGTAATGGAACCGGAAGTTCGTTTCCGTTTTGGAATACGTCCCCCGGTTAAGGATTGGAAAATAAGTTTATGGGATGAGAAAACCAAACGGATTGTGGCACGCTTTGCCCGGGCCGGGAATTTTCCTTATGAATGGATATGGGACGGCAAAGATCGTTCAGGAAAAACAGCCGATGTCCGCAGAATTTACCAATATGGCCTGGAAACCAATTATGCCGATCAGTTCCGGGTCTTAATTTCAGAAAGGATCCAACCCATTTTAGCGGAAAAAGTTGACGCGCCGGAAGGCCGTGTGGGAATCTTGATAACGGGTATTTTGTTTGATTTCGGCCGGGCGGAACTAAAACCGGAAGTAACGGACAAACTTATGATGTCAGCAGAGCTGATGAAGCGATATCAGGGGAAGGCCGTGGCAATCTGCGAAGGACATGCCGACGAGATCGGTACGGAAGAGTATAACCAAGACCTCTCGAAGCGGCGTTCGCACATGGTAGCCAAGTTCCTGGCCCGGCAGCCGGGGATTGCGAGTAAATCTCTCTCAATTGTCGGTTATGGAAAAAAACGGCCGGCAAATTTAGGTGATGCCAAAGCAGTATGCGCCCAAAACCGCCGGGTGGAAGTCCGGATTATTATTCCTGAATACTAAGTCGGGAAATTAAAATCTCATTCCACCGGTACTTTTGTCTTGCCGGAGACTATGTCATAGGCCTGCCAATTTCCTGTCTTGGGATTCGATTGACAAAATATTTTTATTAAGTATACTGTCAAGCATGGGTACTAGGAGTCTGTCGGACTTTAGTCCTTCTCCCCTGAAAAACTTTACCATTAAGAAACTCTGGAACAACGGAGTCCGGCAGCGTAACTTCGATGATCATAAACCACGATGAAGAAAAAAAGGAATAAATCCATCACTGCTAAACAGACGACAGTCTCTGGCGCAAGGTCCCCAAAAGCCTGGGAAATCCCGGGTGGGGAAAAGACCCTGCTCGCGCTCTTGTTTTCAATGGCCTTTATCGTAAGACTGATTTATCTGATTCAAATTTCCGGCGCACCCTATTTTGATAGTCCTATCGGCGATTCCCAAATCTATTTTAGCCGGGCCCAGGAGATACTGGCCGGCAATTTCCTGGGAGATGCCATCCCCTTTCATAGTTCGCCGTTTTACCCTCTTTTTATGGCCCTGATCCTTGGGATTTCCGGACAGAATTTTTTCATTCTCAGACTGGTCCAGATTCTAATCGGCTCGGCCAACTGTGTGCTGATCTATGGGCTGACGAAAAAACTCGCGCCGGGAAATCCTGTGCCTGCACTATTCGCCGGCCTGGCAGCTGCCGGGTATGGCCTTTTGGCTTTTTTCGACGGCGATCTGCTTATGATTTCCCTCACTCTTTTCTTTGTCGATTTAGCGCTGCTGTTATTGATTAAAGCCAAAGAAACCTCGAAAACACGCTGGGCTTGCCTGGCAGGCATCAGTTTTGGCTTAGCTGCTTTGGATAAGACTAATCTGCTGCTATTTGTGCCCATGGCTGCCTGGTATTTAGGCAATAGTCTTACTTTCAAGTTTAAACGCTGGGCTGCCTGGAAACCTGCGATGGGCTTTAGCCTGGGAATACTGCTGATGATTTTGCCTGTGACGATAAAAAATTATATTGCCGAGCACGACCTGGTTTTAGTCTCATCCAACGCCGGCGTAAATCTTTTTATCGGCAATAACCCTCAAGCCAAAGGCATGTTCCAACTGCCTCCGGGTTCCGGCCTGTCGAATCTTGATCTGCAGGCCAGTTCTGTAGCCAGAGCGGAAAAAGAAACCGGGCGCCATTTAAAGCCGTCGGAAGTCTCGCGTTTCTGGGCTGGTAAAGCCGGCCGATTCATCAAGCAACACCCACTTGCGGCTGTACGCCTCTACGGACAAAAAATCCGCTTGCTCTGGAATCATATCGAGATCCCGAATCACCTTAACTTTGAATATATCCGGGCCGAATTCGTCCCGGTCTTTAAATGCTTGTTTGTCGGCTTTTGGTTGATAGCGCCTTTGGCAATCATAGGAATTATAGGGAGGGTGAAACAGGGGCTAAGCTTGACCGGCAAGTTATACCTAAGCTTTCTGGCTGCTTATATGATTTCTCTCCTGCCGTTTTTTATTACATCACGGTATCGGCTGCCCATGGTCCCGGTATTGATCGCCTTTGCGTCAGTAGCCGGTGTGGAAATGTTTCGTTCGCTTCGGGCGCGAGACTGGAAAACGTTGGGATGGCTAAGTATCGCGCTAATGGGAAGCTTTTTTTGGGTGAATAGTAATCCCCACTTACGTATGACTTATAGCCATAATCGGGTAGCCAGAGCCGGCAAATACATGGAGCGTGCCCTCCAACAGCCGGAACATGGGACGCAAGATATTCAGAAAGCCATTGTGGAATTGAAACGAGCCCTGGAAACCGAACCCCTTTCCGAGGATGCCAATTATAACCTGGGACGTGCGTATGAAATTATAGGTTTTTACTCGGGAGCCATCCAAAGGCTGGAGAAGACTCTTCGGATAAATCCGGAAAGGACGAGTGCCGTGGAAGCGCTTGGGAAAATCCGGGAGAAATATACCCGAACCGGAGATATGCTGTCAGCCTCTGCCCTGCCGAAAACGCTCTTCGAAAAAGCCAAAGTTTGGGAGGCGGATAAAGAATACACTCTAGCCACAAATCTCTATAACCGGATTATCCGGGAGAATCCTTACCATCTCCAGGCATATACCCAACTGGGGCTCTTTTATTACGAGCATAAACAATATCAACCAGCAATAAAATTATTTCGCCAGGCACTAAAAATCAGCCCGAACAATTTTTTCCTGTTGAATAATCTCGCCGGTGCGCATTACCGCTGGGGTAAAATCAAGCAGGCAAAAAGGATTTATCAAAAATGCCTAAAGCTCCAACCGGAGAGTGAGCTCGTACTTCGGCAGTTGAAAACAATTGAAGGAATATAGACATCTTCGCGATCAACACTTTTTAGTTTCTTAACCCGGACAAGCCGAAACCAAAAGGAAATAAATTCGAAACTCGAAGCACGAAATCCGAAATAGTTCGACAAGCTCACCATCCTGAGCAAAGTCGAAGGACAAATCCAAAATTCAAATGTTCTAATGTACGAAACATTATGACCTAACGCAAATTATATAGCCTTGCGTAAATAAAGCTTCATCACTGTATGTCACCCCGGCATGATTTTAGCCGGGGTCCAGAAAGATTTTCAAAGATAAAGTTACTTCTAAGAAACTTTACCTCAAAACAAGTTTCTTACCTGGTTTTTCCAGCCACCTTTAATCTCGTTTCCGCCTGATTATACCGATTTTTCTGGTTTGTGTAACTGTCCGGCTGTGGTCTTGGGGCTTCACGATTATGCGACAGATATAGCCTCCGCTTTCCAATATTACGCCTCTGCCGCTTCTCCCGTCCCAGGAAATGGTATTCCGCTGCCCAATCGGAGTTCCACGTCCGCCGTCTTCTCCGGCCTTGAATCTGAACCTTTTCACACAATCTCCTAAATAGGTATAAATGCCTATTTCCACATCCGCGTCCTTGGTCAATACATAGGTTATGCTGGTTTTTTCCCGGGGCGCTGCAAAAGGATTCGGATAATTACTGAATT
>DAOVYW010000076.1 GCA_030635415.1 Candidatus Firestoneibacteriota bacterium | reverse complement strand
GCATTTAAAAACCTGGGAACTAACCGGAGAAAAGAGATGAATAAACCGGAACCGCAAATTTCTATAGCTATAGTTAATTGGAATACGCGGGAATATTTAGTAAAATGCCTACAAGCGCTCCGGGCCGGGGCAGCTGGCCTGACTCTGGAAATAATTGTAGTAGATAATGCTTCTTCCGACGGAAGCGCCAAAGCTGTAGCGGAGCAATTTCCTGAAATCCAGTTGTTAGCCAATCGGGAAAACCTGGGTTTTGCGGCCGGTATCAACCAGGCTTTGAATCTGGCCCAAGCGCCTTTTTGGATGCTCCTGAATCCGGATACTGAGATGCAACCCCAAGCTTTGCAAATTATGCTGGAAGACCTGGAAGCGCATCCCGAAGCTTGGGCCGTGGGCCCCAAGCTATTAAATGGTGACGGGAGTATTCTGCCGTCGGGAAGAAAATTTCCGACTATGTTTAGTACCTGGATGGAAGGGCTGCTGCCGCGAAGAGTTAAGGCTTCGGACTGGTGGAAAAAAGCTGTTTTCGGCCGTCTGGATTTTGAAGTTCCGGTTGAAGTGAACGAGGTCTCAGGAGCCTGTTTTATAACCCGGCAAAAGGTTTTTGAGAAGATCGGGTTTTTAGATGAGAGATTTTTTTTATACTATGAAGAAGTTGACTGGTTTTTGCGTTTGGCGGCTGCCGGTGGTAAAGTGCGGTATCAACCCCGGGCCCGGATCATACACCATTGGGGAGCCGGGGCAAATAAGACGCAGGGAGAAAGCGTGCTGCTTTATTACCGCAGCCAGTTCAAATTCTGGCGCAAACACCACCGGGGCGAGATAGTAATCCGGATAATGGCGGCGTGTAATGCGGTGGTGTGGACAGTGGGAAGTCTGATAAAAGCCTTGGGTTTAGGCGAAGTCCGCCGGAATTTACCCGTCCGGCTGCCTATTTATATAAAATTATTTTTTTTGGCGCTGGGATTGCGAAAATAGGGAGCATATAGGGGGATATTAATGCCCGTGGAAAAAAAACCTGGAATAACTTTAATGGTTATTACCGGAACCTGGCCGCCGATGCGTTGCGGGGTGGGGGACTATACTTTTACGCTGTGCGAGAATCTCGTGCAGCGGGATTTTCACGTGCATGTTTTTACTTCGGAGCAAGTCCGGCCAAATTTACAGCTTAAAGGCCTAACTCGTTTGAAAGTTCATGCCCGCGTTAATCGATGGTCCTGGCATATGCTTCGGACCCTGGCAGAGGCGATTGCGGAGTTGAAACCAGATGTGGTTAATTTTCAGTGGCCCACAGCGGCTTACGGCCGTTCCTTGGCCGTGAATTGGCTTCCTATCTATCTCCGGAAGAAATTTCCGCGTCTTCCCCTGATAACCACCCTGCACGAATTGCGCTATTTTTCTCCCTGGTCCCGGCTTAGAATTTATCCCGCCCTGGAGGTTTCCCAAAGATTGATCCTGGTGGATTCTCTGGATCGCGGATGTGTTTCCCGGATTCATGCCAAGGCGGCAGCCCGATGCTGCGAGATACGGCTGGGATCCAGTCTGCCCGGCCGGCCGGAACAATTCAACCGGGAAGATCGCCGGCAGAGTCTGGGTTTTCATGCCCAAGATTTTGTTGTGGCCTTTTTCGGCTTCGCCAATCCGCCTAAAGGTCTGGAAAATCTTTTCAGGGCGCTGTGCATGCTTCGCAATGTTTGCCCTGAAATCAAGCTCCTGATGCTCTCCCAGTTTTCCGATAAAAATCCGTATCAGAGAAGGATTCTGAGTGAGTTAAATGCTACGGGTTTGAGTGCCTTTACTACCCGGCCGGAATATGCCGAACCGCACTTGGCGGCCGAGTATCTGGCCAGCGCGGATTGCGCTGTCCTGCCTTTTGTTGACGGGGCTTCTTTAAAACGAAGCAGTTTAATTGCCTGTCTGGCCCAAGCCCTGCCCCTGATTACTACCTGGCCGGCTCCACCCGGAGTGGATGATTTTGAGCATAATGTAAATATGTTATTAGTGCCTCCGGAGGATACAGCGGCTCTGGCAGCAGCGCTGGAGCGCTTGATTAAAGATCCCGACCTGCGCCTCCGGCTTTCCCGGGGGAGCGCCGATCTGGCCCGGAAATTTTCCTGGAAGGATATCACTAAACGTTATGCAGAGGTTATAAAGGAAGTAATGGAGGAAATGCGTTGAAACCGGTGGGTAATGGAAGAGATTGGAAGAATTCAATTATATTGGTGGACGGAAGGCCGGCGCAAGGCCGGCCGCGGGGAATGGGCATTTATATTCTTCGCTTACTTCCGGCCCTGGCCGTAATTTCTCCCCGGCCGGAGATTAGAGTAGCCTTGGCCCGGGCTGCCGGGCCGGATCCCTGGCCCGGGCTCAAGGGAATTGAACGGGTTTGGGGCTCGGGAAAAAATACTGTTCTCTGGGAACAGAGAGAACTGCCCCGGCTGGCAGTCCGGTCCCAAGCTTCGCTGTTGCATTGTACTGCCAATGCTTCGCCCTGGAAATCCAAAGTGCCGCATGTGGTTACAGTTCATGATGCCATTTTTATCAGAAAACTAACTCAGATATCGGGCGCTGTATATCCGCGTCAGTTGCTGGCGCATTATTACTACTATTATGGCGTAACCCCGGGAGCTAACCGGGCCAAGCTGGTTCTAACCGATTCTGAATATTCGCGATTGGAACTTATCAGTAAACTGCGTCTTAAACCCGGGAATATCCACGTCGTACCTTTGGGCGCACCCCACCAGCTTGCGTTGCTACATGAGCGAGAGGTCGCAAAAACGCTGGTGGAGCTTAAAATACCGCGGCCCTATGTTTTAGGTTTTGGCGCGATTGATTTGCGAAAAAATACCGCCAATTTAGTCCGGGCTTTTGCGCAATTTCCGCTCAAATCCGCGGCTACGCTCGTTTTGACGGGCCTGGAAAAGGCCCGACGCTCCCGGATTCCGAAGCTGGTAAATAACCTGGGTTTAAGAGACCGAGTGCGCATTTTAGAGTATGTTAATGAAAAAGAACTGATGGCCTTATTCCAGGGCGCGGCGGTATTGGCCTATCCCACACGTGCCGAGGGCTTCGGCTTGCCCATTCTGCAGGCATTTTATCTCGGTGTGCCGGTAGTTACCTCTGAGGCCGGGTCTATTCCCGAGCTGGCCGGAAAAGCGGCGTGTTTTGCTGATCCCGAAAATCCTTGTAGTATTGCCCAGGCCATATTGTCCGTGTTGAATGATTCTCGGAAGGCTCATGATTTAGCCATAGCCGGGCACCGGCAATCCGAACATTTTACCTGGGAGGCCACAGCCCGCAAAACCATGAAGGTATACCAGAAAGCGTTACAAAAACAAAGGGGTGGTTCACCCAGTTAAACAATAGGAGGAATATAACGTGAAAAAAAATGGAATGGCAATGCTGCGCCTGTTGGTAGCAGGCATATTAATAGCGGGTTGTGGAGGTAGATCGAAGAAAGATAAAATACCCGATCCTGCCGGTAGTTATCTTCCTGCTTATGGCGACGCTTTGGTAAAAGGAACGATAGCGGATCCTTTGAATTTAAATCCCGTACTGGCTTCGGACTCGGCCTCGCATGCGGTTATTGGAATGATATTTAATTCGCTATTGCGCTATGATAAAAATCTAAAACTAATTGGGGAAGCAGCTGAAAAATGGGAAATATCCCGGGATGGCAAGGTGATAACTTTTCAGCTTAAAAAAAATATAAAATGGCAGGATGGAAAACCCTTAACCGCCCGGGATGTGAAATTTACCCTGGAAACTTATTTAAATCCCAAGGTCAAGACTGCTTATGGGAGTAATTACAGGGATATCGAAGAATATGCTGCCTTGGATGAGTATACTTTTCAAGCACGATATAGAGAACCTTTTGTTCCGGCTTTAGAGAAACTGGGAGGCATGCCCATTCTGCCGGAACATTTACTCCGTGGCCGGGATATCAATACGGCCGATGATTTTAATTGTAAGCCGGTGGGTTCCGGGCCATATAAATTCGTTTCCTGGAGGCGGGCGGAAGTGGTTCAGCTCGCAGCCCATCCAGGGTACTTTGAGAAACCGCCATATATCAGCCGCGTAATTTACCGCGTGGTTCCGGATAAATCCGTACAGTTTATGGAACTGCAAAACGGCAGTCTGGACATGATGGGCCTGACACCCTACCAGTACCAGGGTGAAGGAAAAAAAGCCGGTTTCACAGCAAGATTTAATAAATACCGCTATTCCTCAGATCAGTATACCTATTTGGCATTTAACTTGAGAAAACCCATTTTTCAAAACCGAAAATTTCGCCGGGCTCTAGCTCTGGCCATTGATAAAAAAGCCCTGGTAAATGGAGTTCTCGAGGGCTTGGGACAGGAAGGAACCGGGCCCTATACACCCAGTTCATGGGCGTATAATTCCAAGGTTAAACCCATTCCGTATGATCCCGGCAGAGCACGCAATCTTTTTGTGGAGTCAGGATGCCGGTATAGACCGGACGGGACCTTAATGCGTGGAAGCAAACCCGTGGAATTTACCATCCTGACTAACCAGGGAAACCGTAACCGGGAACAGACGGCCACGATTATCCAGTCCCAACTTAAGGAAGTGGGCATAACCGTAGAGGTACGTATTATTGCTTGGAGTGCTTTACTATCTGAATTTGTAAATAAGCGAAAATTTGATGCCCTGATTATGGGATGGTCTCTGGCCCGGGACCCGGATCTATATAATGTTTGGCATTCCTCCATGACGGGAGAACACGAATTTAACTTTGTTTCCTACTCCAACCCGGAAATAGACCGTCTGCTGATAAAAGGAAGAAAAATCTTTGATCGGGAGAAGCGTATTAAGATTTATAACCAGGTGCATAAAATAATCGCGGCCGATGTTCCTTATGTATTTCTTTTTGTCCCTGATAGTCTCATGGCTGTACACCGGCGGGTTATGGGAATTAAGCCGGAGTTGGCTGGGATCGGATATAATTTCACTGAATGGTATGTGCCTAAAGGATTTCATAAATATCAAAAGTAAAGGATAATCCTTAATAGAAACTAACTACAATATATAGATGTATTTATGTATTAAAATTACCATATAAAGGGCCCTAAATGAAGATTATTTAAAAAAACCTTGCACTAGATATGGTATATAGCATATAATGCTGCAAATAAAGCATTTTGGAGACTTTTAATTTAGTTTTCCAAAAGAAAAAAAGGAGGAGTTAATTATGATTACCAAAAGCGAAATGCTAAACAAGATCGCAGATGACACCGGCTTCAAAAAGAAAGATGTGGTTTCAATTTTAGACGCTCAAAATAATCTTTTATGCAAAATTTTGAAGAAAGAAAAAAAGTATAAACTTCAGGGTTTAGGAATTTTTACTATAAAAAAACGTAGTGCTCGTATGGCGCGTAATCCTCAAACCGGAGAAATGGTAAAAGTTAAGGCTAAAACCGTAGTTAAATTTCGGGTAGGCAAGGATCTTAAAGATAAAGTATTGTAAAAATGTTACCCGGTCGTTTTGTAAACTGCTCTCTGTTATTTATTGCGGAGAGCAGTTTTTTTTTGCGGGTTCTAAACCCCCGCCCTTGCCATAGGGGTAAAGTTATTTGAGTTGACACGATAATGCATCCGCATTATACTAATCGGCATAATGAGCTGTTTGGGACAATTGGAGGGGAATTAAGGTGATAAATAATCCTTTTCGTTGCGGAGAGCCTGTAAGCGGGGATTTTTTCGTCGGTCGTTATCGCGAAAGAGAATTGCTGCTTTCGGAATTAAACGCCGGACATAATGTTTTATTGACCGGACCCCGTCAATTTGGCAAATCTTCCATGGCAAAAAAGGTGATGGCGGAATTTGAAAAACGCGGGGTAATGAGTATTTATATTGATCTTGATCGCGCCTTTTCGCCCGCGCGTTTTATAGAAATATATTTAAGCGAGTTGCTGCGTTCCGCTTTTCGCCAGGCCAAGGAATTGCGGGCTTTTATTGAAGAGCTTAACCATGAATTAAAACAGCATGTCTTTCTGAGAGTGGAGCAAACCGGAGAGCTGGTTCTGGATTTGAATGAAGAGAGCGATATGGTTTCTTTAGCCGGTGCTGTTTTGACCCTGGCGCGGCATACGGCAGATTACAAAAAAAGACCATGTATACTTTGTTTTGATGAGGTTTCGCAAGGCGGAAATCTTCCGGCTAGCTTACGAAAACGAATAATGGAAGTTGCTTGTTCGGCCGGAGTAAGTTATTTAATTGTCGATTTGGAGTCTGTTTCCAGACCAAAACTTCCCGGCTATTTCCAGCTTTCCCTGCCTAAAATTGAGAAACGTTATCTAAAAGCCCATATTAAGATTCGCTTGGAAAATGCCGGTTTTCGTATTACGGATAAAATAATTGACGAGATTTTAGATATTTCCGAAGGACATCCTCATTTTACCCAAATGATATGCCGTGAGCTTTGGAATCGGGCCCATGGCAGCAAAGTAATATCCAGCAAAGACATTGTCAAAACCCTGGAAGCTTTGTTCTACGCGCAAAGTGAATACTATACCCATGTATGGAGAGGACTTTCGCTTCATCAGAAAAATTTGCTCCTGGCGATAGGCCGGGGAGGAGGAAATAAAATATTCTCACAGGATTTTGTCGCGCGTTACGGATTGGGGAGTTTTTCGACCGTGCAGAAATCGCTTAGCCGCTTAAGGACTGAATATATTGTAGAACGCCAAAAGGAAAATCTGGTGATCCGGGATATGTTTTTTAAGCGTTGGATTATGCGCCGCTATTTAACATAACAAATGGGGAAAGGCAAGAATGGCGGGCTGTGAGTGAAGAAATATAAAATAAGCAAATATTTTATATAAGATGAAAATATCCTGTGGTATAATTCGATCCTATAATTATTTGTTTTTCCGGTAGAGCGGTAGATAGTGGATAAAGGAGACCCTTCAAATGAAAGCCCTGCTTAATAAAAGTGTATTGGAAGTGTTACAACGCCGGTTGGAGGCGGCTACCCGGTTACTGCTTTTTATAGACTATGACAGCGTTCTTTTACCGGCTTTGGCCGGGGAAGGCCCGGAACTCTTGGAGCCACAAGATCGCGAATATTTGCGGGAACTTTCCGAAAAGGACGCCTTGACTTTAATTATAGTAAGCAACCGTTCCTTGGCGGGATTAAAAAAGATAATCGGTTTTTCCGGCATTTACCTGGTAGCCAACAATGGCATGGAAATTTACGGGCCGGATTTAAATGTGGTGCATGCCGAAGCTAAACGTACACGGAAAATTCTTAGCGAGGTAGTGGATAAACTTGCGGCGGAAACATCGGGGTTACCCGGCGTAGTTTTAGATAACCGTGGTTTATCGCTGGCTCTGGATATTTCCAAGGCTAAACCGGCGTTGCAGCGGCGGGCTCGCCTGCTGATGGAACAAATATGGACTCCGGTGATGGATACTTTTACTCTTTATGAGGCACGGCATGAATTAATCATACGTCCACGGGTGGGATGGGGGAAAAGCCGGGCGGTCATGTTTATCTGGAATAAATTTGCTTCTCCGCGAAGGCGTCCCTTTGTTATTAATATTGGCGCGGATGAAAGCGATGAGGAGATTTTTGCGCTGGTAGGCCGTGAAGGTATAGGCGTAGTTGTTGGTGGAAATACTCGTGCTGTTCGTTCGAAGGCGGGTTACCAACTTAGAAGTCGTTCGGAACTAAAAAAATTTCTGGCTTGGCTTTCTCAAAACGCCTCCCGAATACACACACCACGCAAACCCGGAAAATAATATTGCCGCATTTTTTTGCTTACTATCAGAAATCCATCAAAAGGCCATGGTACGCCGGGGTGAATTCAAAATGCGCGGACGAACTTTCTCTAACCGCTGGGTGTCTTAAAAAATATGAATAAAAAGAGCAGCTTTATAATATCCGGAATTTTCCTGGGAATGATGTTCTCCGTGACGGCCAGCGCGCAAATGCCGGCGGAAAAGCATTTTCGCTTCGCGTACCGTCTATATCAAAGCCGGACTTTTCAGTTAGCCAGGACCCAGTTTCAGAAATTTCTGGAATTATATCCCCGGCATCCGCGTTCCGGCGATGTCCAGTATTTGCTGGCCGAGAGTTGGTTTAAGGAAGTCCGGTTCGGCAAAGCGGAGAAAGGGTTCAGGCGGGTATTGGAATTATATACTTTAAGCCAATACCGGCCGGAAGCCCGATACCACCTGGCACGCTGCTTGGCCGCGTTGGAAAGATATCCTGAAGCCGTTATGGAATTCCAGGATTTTATGCGGGAACACCAGGGAAGTCATCTTATGCCTGAGGCCGCTTATTGGCTGGCCGAATCGCGTTATCGTGCCGGAGACTTGCAGCAAGCTGCCTATGACTATGCCGCTTTTTCCAAAAGTTTTACCGACCACGCTTTACTTCCTTACGCCATCTTCTCCGAAGGTTGGATCCGCTATGAATTAGCGCGCGCGGAAGCTGACGGTAACACCGCGTCCGCTGCCGGACGCGGGAATTTTATTGCCGCGGAAAGGTGTTTCGCACACTATCAAACAAAATTTCCCGGTGCCCCTTTATTAGTGGAAGCCCTCTACTACCGGGCCGAGACGCTGTCCGCCCTGTCAGAATATTCGAAAGCTCTCCGGATTTACCAAAAGATGGTTAGCCAATTCCCTCGCCACGAACTAAGTCCCTACGCTTATTACGGGAGCGGAGTGGCGCTGCTGCTGGACGGAAAAGCTGAAAAAGCCGAAACCTTGTTTCGGGAAATTTTGTTAAAATATTCGCGGCATTCCATCAGTGCCCTGACCGGGCTCCGGCTGGGGATGGCCTTGGCTCAACAGGAGAAATATGATGAGGCAGTGCGTCAACTGCTGGTGGTTACAGTCCGTTATCCGGAAAATCCGGTGATTTCAAGGGCTTTGTATACTGCCGGCTGGTGCCGCCTGATGCAGGATAAAAATAATGAAGCGATTAATCTTTTCCAGCGTTTGATGGACGCGAAACTTACTCCGGAATTAGCCGCCCAATCCCTATATTTAATGGGTAATGGATTTTATAAACTTAACCGTTATGATTCAGCTTCAAAAGTATATCAGGATGTATATCGTAATTATCCACGGTCCCCCTGGGCCCCGGCCGCCATGTTTTGGGCCGGCTGGTGCGAACTGAAAGTCGGACAAGCCGAGCCCGCAAGCCTCGAATTTAAGCGTATTTTAAAGTCGCATCCACAAAACGAGATAGCGGTAGCGGCCCGCCTGCGGCTGGGAGATGCTTATTTTCAAATGGAGAAAGATACCGAAGCACAATCGGAATATCAACGGATATTAAAGAAATATCCCCTCCGCCGGGAAGCGGCGCTCGCCCAGTCCGGCATAGCTTGGATCCATTTCCGGGCCGGGCGTTACGCTCCGGCTAAACAGGCCTTTAACAGCATTCTATTAATATATCCCGCCGGGCCGGTACAGGCGGATGCGTTAATGCGCCTCGGCGATATCGCCTTTAACAGTAAACAATATGAGCAAGCAGACGAGTATTACCGCCGGGTGATAGGAAGGTATCCGGGAGGCAAGGAATATGCGGTAGCGCTTTTCCAGAGCGGCTGGTGTTCCTACCGTTGCGAGGATTTTCCCCGGGCCATTTCCCAGTGGAGCCGGCTGGTTCGTGAGCAAACCAAGCATGCTCTGGCCGGGGAAGCGCTTTATTGGATAG
>DAOVYW010000102.1 GCA_030635415.1 Candidatus Firestoneibacteriota bacterium | reverse complement strand
ATGCTGGAACCGTCAAATCCCAGACCTTTTTCAAACGTGTCCTCCTCGATTTCCCGGGGCGGAACGCTGAAATGCTGCCAGAGACCCGGAAAATCCATGAAACGCAGGTCGATCATCTCTATCTTCTCATTTTCAATTAAATCCAGTATATCTTTAGGGGTTTTAAGATCGCTCATTCCGTACTCCTTTGCTTTTAATCCCGGTAGTAACTCGGCTTTTACGTCCGGCCGGAGTAAAATCAGGTGAAATTACAATAAAATATTTCATACCTTAACATATCAGCCGTGCCTTTACAAAATAAAAAATCCATTCTTAGCTGGTGTAGTATCCCTGACGTTTTTTCACATTTCACGATTGAGGTCTCAATTTGTTGCTCCTTAATCGAGAAAAAGTGGTTAATAGTATTAAGCCTTGGCGTAGGGGGTTTAATTAAACGCCCCTACAACTGAGTGAATTTAGAACATGTTAACTTCCCAGAGAACCCGGTTTTTCATTGTACGTCAGCTTCATTTCTCCAAAAAATAAACCTCATAGGCCTCCCGAACACTTTTTAAGCAGCGGTTCAGGTCCTCCCGAAAACTGCCGGCGTCCGCCTCTACGCCGAAAATTCTTTTCGCTAAAGCGGTTAACTCGTTTTTTTCTCTGGGCAGAGTGTGAATCTGCTGATCCTCGAGAAGTTGCAGATAATGCTCAATTTTTCTTAAAAAAACATAATTTTCTTTCAATTTCAAAACAATTTCATCCGGCAGTATTTTTTTCCGTGCCAGGATGTCAAGTGCCCGAAGAGTGTTGCCTTCCAGGACATCGGCCCCTTGCGACGCATGGATAAGCTGCAGACCCTGGACCATAAACTCAATATCGCGTAGTCCTCCCAGGCCGCTTTTTACATCCATGATTGAGACCAGCCGTCGCATTGACTGCTTCAAGGCTAAAGCGCGGTTTTTTTCGATGGATTGGATAATACTTTTCCGCTCCTGGGATTGTAAAAGCAGGGGACGGATTTGTTCTATAAATTTAAATCCCAGTTCCAGGTTTCCCGCCACGGGCCGCATTTTCAACAGGGCCTGAATCTCGCTCAGGGTCGCGGACTCCCGGTAGTACTTGACCAGGCTAGAGAGCGAAGGCACCAGCTCTCCTTCAATCCCGTAGGGACGCAGACGAAGATCCACGCGGTAGACATACCCCTCCTCGGTGTACTGGGAAAGCTGGGACCTCAGCATCTCCATTACCCTGGCAAAGGGATCCCAACCCATGCTATTGATATAACCGCTGTTTTCCCCTCCCATGTGGTCGTCACAGATTCCCATCAGGTCGATATCCGAACTATAATTTAGCTCGCTCCCGCCCAGTTTCCCGAAAGCCAGAACGCAAAATCGTTGGGCCGTCTCCTCCCCTTCCGGTATCCGGACTTGACCGTCCTGACACACCTGAGACCAAACCCGGTCCAACACCGCCTGGATAAGAGCTTCAGCCAGGTTGGAAAGCTCCAGTGTGATTTCCGGCAGCAAGACATGCAAACATATATCCCGGGTGGCAATTCTCAGAAATTCCTGCCGCCGGTAGCGGCGAATTCCATTCAGCCATTCCGGCGTTTCCATGGTTAGTCCTCCCATGTGTTCCAAAGCATGGACATGTTCCGCGCGCTCGCGGATCAGATATATTTTCCGGGGATCCGTGGCCGGCTCAAGAAATCCGGGATTCCGAACCAGGATGTCAGCCAGGAATTGACTGCTCGAGAATATACTCAACAGAATTTCCAATCGCCTAGGCTGGGAAAGCAGGTTCTCAAAATGTCCTGCCGGGTCCGGCAGGACGCGGACAAACCGTTCCCAGTTATTCAAGGCCATATCCGGATCTGGTTGGCGTCGGAGCATATCGCAGGCCAGTACTGCCAGCTTGGCCAGGAGCAGACGCCTCTTGCCCTCACCGGCCAGGCGCCGCAAATTCTCATAGGCCCGCTCGGTAAATATGAAACCAGCCTCCCCCAGTATTTTCCGGCGCAATTCCGGGGAAGTTTTATCCGAAAGGATCAAATCAGCCGCATTGCCCATTTCCGGGCCGGGCAGGGAATCCCTTCCGAAGTGCCGCTCAATAAATGCGCGTATGTCCGCGGTCCGGGTCTCAAATTCCAGATGAAGCTGCTGCGCGGGATCCATATCCCGGGTTGATTCATATCCCAGCCGCCGGGCCAGATGCATATATTCATCCGATCCGAGGGGCGGCAAAAAAAGATCCCGGGCCGAGCCTCTTAGCATTCTCAATCCGTTAATTAAATTGCGCAGGAAACTATAGGCCGCGATTAACGCGCCGGACTCTTCCGCGCTTAAAACTCCGGCCTGGGGCAAACCCTGCAAAGCTTCCTGGATACGCGGAGTTCTGAGATAAGGATACTCCTTGCCGTACATTACCTGCAAAATCTGGACATCATATTCCAAGTCCACCAGGGCGCCCGGACTGAATTTGGCATTGAGCTTATGGCCTAGGGTTTTTTCCTCCAACTGACGGACCCGTAATTCCCGTAGATCCGGGAAATTGATATTTTTCACGGCATAAATAAATTCGTCGCGGAGCCGTTCAACCCGGGCGCCCAGTTCGGCATCCCCGCCTACGGCGCGCAAGCGAACCAAGGCCAAACGTTCATAAGCGTGCGCCGCTCCACCCGGACCATAATAGCCGCAAAACGCCTCCAGACTACAAGCCAGGGGACCGTCCTCGCCATGCGGTCGCAGCCTGAGATCAATATTGAAAATACCCTCCCGCTTGGCCTGAATAAACTTGACTGTGGCTTTTACCAGGTTATCGAAAAATTCGAGATTATCAATAGCCTCTTTCCCGTCGGTCCGTCCGTTATCGCTGTACACCAAAAGCAGCTCAATGTCAGAAGCATATCCCAGATCAGCGCCGCCGAATTTACCCAATCCCAAGACCGCGTATTCGGCCTCCATCCCGGCCACGGTCCGCGGTCTCCCATACTTCCCTGCCAGATGATGGAAATACAACTGCATGGCCCGGTTAATTACCGCCTCCGCCAGGCGGGTTAAATGTTCAGCCAAAATCATAAAATCCACACCCGGAGTAAGGATGTGATCCAGATCAATGAGAAAAATTTCCTGGTCTTTAAATTCATTGAGGCGTTCTTTCTGCTCTTCCAGGTCATGGGCGCTGATCAGGACTTTTTCCATCCTCTCCGGAATAGTTTGCCAAGGGGCGGCAAAACGTCGGCCTTCGACCTGCGGACCCAACATGGGCAGAAGGGTCTCATACTGTTGGCGAATAATATCTTCCCATAAAAAATCGCTGGCTCCCAAGAGACGCGCCAGATCCTGAAGTATGCGCGGATTGGAGAGCATCTTTACCCATTGCCCGCTCTGAGGCAGACTAATCAGGTTATCCACCATCTTTTCAAAGCGGGACAGTGCGGCATAAGGATCCGGCGCTTGGCCTAAAAAACCGGTAAATTGCTTGGTAAGCAGTACTGAGAGTTTGACTTGATCCAGGATCGCGGAATCAGTAATTTTATGACCCCGGTCATCCACAAAATCGATCAGATCCTCCACCCGGTTATGCCGGGTGGTAATGCGTACATGCTCAATCGATATCCCGCGAAGTGAGAGCGCATTGCTCAAGGCATAAAGAAAAGCCGGGGTATCCTCGGAAACTACTTTCAGGCGGGTAAACGTTTCCTGGCTATTATCGATGGAAATCTCCAGGGGATATAAAACCGGTTGGATGCGGGCATACAAATCCGCCTGGCGCTTGGCCACCATCTCATTTACCCGGTGCTTGGCTTCCCATACTGCTTCTTCCCGGTTGTTTTCCAACAGATGTATGATCTCGGTCAGTTTCCGCTGGAAATCCTCGGCCCAGCCGGCCGGGGAAACATGGGCATCCAACTGGCCGGAAAAATAATCTATAATACGTTTTCTTTTCAATAGATCCGGAACTGCCCGGGGGAGGGGAAAGCCGGGAGGGGACGGAGTCCGCCGAACCGGTTCCGGACTGCCGGCCTTGGCATAGGTATAAACCTCTCCGGAAAGAATATTAAAACCCATTGCGGCCAAGATTCCGGTAATTAGGGAAAATTCCGAAGTATAATCAAAAGCCAGGATAGTGCAGGCGATATGGTTATCCGCGGACGGGTCCCAGAGAATTTCCACCGGTTTTTCAGATGAAAGACACGCCAGACTGTTTATATGCCGGCAAATATCATCCGGGCTAAAACGCGTAAAATACCTCTCATCCAACCTTTCCCAGTGAGCCTGAATAAGCTTTTCATCAACTAGCGGGCAAGCCTTTTTTAGGAAATCAAAGACAGGTTTCACAATGTATTATCCCATACACTTACTCGCCCCAGGTAATAAGATTGGTTTCAAAGGGCTGGGCCAGGTCCGAATGACTGGGCATTACCCGGATAGTGAAACCAAGGTTACCGGTGGCTTGGCAGGGAATGGCGCCGGCAAAATTCACACGTCCGCTCTTGGTCACGTTTCCAGGTGTCATGGCTATAACCCGTGAGTTATATAAATTCTGATTACTGTCAACCAATCCATAATAAATTTCAACCCGTACATCCTGGGGCAGCAATGATCCCAGGGCCACCAGAGCCTTGACCGGCAGCTCCGTCCCTACGGAAAATTCTTTTTGAGTATCCGCTTCCACTTTCACGATTCTAATATTTTCCCACTCTTCCGTCACCTTGGATTTCCAGGCTGCCAGACGCCGGACCGCGGCACACTCATTCTCACGCAGCCTATCCAAACGCTCTATCCGGGAAATGTAAAACCGCTCGGTATATTCGCTAACCATACGGTTGGTATTAAAAACCGGGCCCAGACTGGTCATGGATTTTTTCATCCGGCGAATCCATTTTTCCGGAATATCATCCGCTCCCCGATCGTAAAACAAGGGGATAATCTCGTTTTCCATTAGCTGATAAAGCGCGGCGCTCTCCACCTGGTCCTGGTACTCATGGTCCGTGTATTCTTCCCCGCGTCCGATAGCCCATCCATTCTCGCCGTTGTACCCTTCATCCCACCAACCGTCCAGAATCGAGCAGTTCAACCCTCCGTTGAAGATGGCTTTCATGCCCGAAGTTCCGGAAGCTTCCATGGGCCGGCGCGGTGTATTTAACCAGACATCCACACCCTGAACCAGATAATGAGCGCAATTCAAGTCGTAGTCCTCCAGAAAAACAATATGGCGGCGCAGCTCACTGCGCCGCGCTATGCGGAAGATTTCCTGGATAAGCTGTTTTCCCGGCTCGTCGTCCGGATGGGCCTTGCCCGCGAAAATTATCTGAACCGGCCGGTTCTTATCGGTCAGCAAACGGGTCAAGCGCTCGCTGTCCCGAAAAAGCAGCAGAGCGCGTTTATAAGTGGCAAACCGGCGCGCGAAACCAATCGTCAGGGCCTCGGGATCCAATACCTGGTTCGCCATCTCTACTTCCTCGGCCGGACAGCCCCGGCCCTTGAGCTGCCCGCGCAAACGGCGCCGCACATATCCGACCATGCGTTCCCGCCGGCGTTCGTGGGTCCGCCAGAGCTCGGCTGAAGGAATCTTCGCGATACGCCCCCAAATTTTCATATCCCCCGGTTCTTCCACCCAGCGCGGCCCGAGATAGCGATCAAAAAGCTCGGACATCTCCATGGATATCCAGGAGTTTACGTGTACCCCGTTGGTAATATGCGATATGGGAATTTCCTCCTCCGGTAATTGAGGCCATAAGTCCTGAAACATCCGGCGTGAAACCTGGCCGTGCAAACGGGCTACGCCATTGGCGTTGGAGGATAAACGCAGAGCCAAAACCGCCATACTGAAAGTTTCCTGAGCATCATGGGAATTAACGCGGCCCAAGGCTAAAAATTCTTCCGCGCTGATCCCGAATTTCTCATAATAGGGATTGAAATATCTTTCCATTAACTCGGGACTGAACTTATCAATCCCGGCTGGAACCGGTGTATGGGTCGTAAAAAGATTGCTGGCTGTCACCAGTTCACGCGCTTCCGCAAAGTTAAGATGGTCTTTTTGTATGCATTGGTGGATACGTTCCAGCGCCAGAAAAGCAGAATGCCCCTCGTTCATGTGTGCGATCGCCGGCAATAAACCCAATTTATCCAGGGCCCGCACGCCTCCAATACCCAGTATCATTTCCTGCTGAATCCGTAGTTCGTGATCCCCTCCATAAAGCTGCGCCGTAATATTCCGGTCGTTGGGATTATTGTTTGGCAGATTAGTGTCCAGCAGATAAAGCGGAACACGTCCGATTTGAGCTTTCCATATCTGGACCATTACCCGGCGTTCGGGAAAATCCACTTCCACTAGCAAGGAATTATTCTGCTCGTCGCGCATCAGAATAAAGGGCATGTTATGAAAATCATTCTCAATAAAACGTTCCTGCTGCCATCCATCCTGATTTAGATACTGTCGAAAATATCCCAGGCGATAAGCCAGGCCTACTCCTACCAGGGGAATTCCGAGGTCGCTGGCTGACTTTAGGTGATCGCCGGCTAAAACTCCCAGACCGCCGGAATATATGGGAAGGCCTTCATTGATTCCGTATTCCGCCGAAAAATACGCAATTCGAAAAGGCTCGTCTCCTGACCAGCGGCCCTGGAACCAGGTTTTTCGTTCCAAATAGGCATGTAAAGAGGCCATCACACGGTTCAGGTGGTACATGAACCCCTCATCATTTTCCAGCTCTTTCAATCGTTCCTGGGAAACCCGGCTTAAGAATTTCACAGGATTATGCCCGGTACCGGTCCATAATTCAGGCGCAATATGCCGAAAAACATTAAACGCATCCGCATTCCAACCCCACCAATAATTGTAGCTCAACTCCCGTAGCGCCAGCAATTTCTCCGGCAGATTGGGAACAACGTTAAAAGACTGCATGAATTTCAAGGCATAGGCCCCTTTCGATTCATAGTTAGTATTTGTTGCGTAAGTACACTTGCCTAAGATTGTCATTTTGAGGCGCAGCCCTGGACTAAATCATCCCCTGGACAAAAGCATCCAGGACAGGCAGGACGGGCCGAGAAATCTCCTGAAATCCTTTTGAATTCAAAGTTCCCTTGGAGATTCCTCGCTGCGCTCGCAATGACAAAGTGTGGGAATCCAGCTAAAAAGGACATTCCACAACAGCTACTAATTAAATTTTTGAAATTGTATTTTACCGGGCCATGACGCGTTTGGCAAGTCAATTTCCTTGATCAAGAGGCCGGGTGCCGGATACTTCTCCATCTGCCGGATGGTACTGATTATGCGACAAGCATGCGCAGAAAGTAATCATATTTGTTCATTTTCATGAGTTCTGTATGTATCTGTATCCCTCTTTCCAGGGATACAGAATTGCCAGAACAACCAATTGTGCCAACACAGTGATAATATGCCCCCACTCCTGGGAAGCCTGGCGGACTAAAATATGATAAAGTGTCACCCCCATGCTTCCCAGGCCCATGAGGATCAGCAAGACACTAATATTGAAATTCTTCACAGGATTGAAACTGGCCAACAGAGTCACCACTCCGGCAGCCAGCGCCATGACCCCAATCTCATTGACCAGTAAAATATTAAACGTCGTAAGCATGGCCGGATCTTTCCCGGCAATCGTGGTCATGTACCATGCTGGATAGAACAGATGCGACAAACCCCAAAGCCCGATCTGGACCAGGGCCACGATACGTAAATACCAAATAAGGAAAATTGTTTTCATCGTTAGAACCTCCTCGCCATTACCGGCTTAATACGTCGCCTGGATGCTTTTGTCCAGGGGATGGTTTAGTCCAGGGATAAGAGCATTCGGGAATGACAACCTAAAAAACAGACTAAATGCTCAGGCGCCTAGGAGCCTGTCGGACTTATCATGCAATTGTGCTATAATCACACAAGTCTCCCCCTTCGGAAGCTGAAATCCATCTCTGGCGATGGAAAAGAAAAATCATCTGCAATTATATTGTGGATTTTTTCTGCGCCCAGCCCGGCTGTAGAATGAATGAACTTATGAGAGATTTTTTTAAACTTCAGAGGCAAATATGGAGCTTACCCCCGTGAACGGTTACAAAAATCAGAGTATTGTCATCCGTTGCAGTTATCGTCACTGGCAGGTAGAGTCAAGTGGGCATCTTCACAGCATTTTTACACTATACGGCAATTCCCTTAAGATATACCCGATTCTTATCCTGGGCGTTTTCATAATCAAGCGCAATAAAAGTATCCCTGTCCGCTCCCTCAATAGTGTAGATGGTCTGGCTATCGAAATCCGCATAATAGACCCTGCTCTGGTCTCGGCTGTAATGCAAATTTAACACCTCAAATGTTTTATTGT
>DAOVYW010000054.1 GCA_030635415.1 Candidatus Firestoneibacteriota bacterium | reverse complement strand
GCTTTACGCTTACTGCCGGCAGATGGATATTCCGCATGCGCGGCTGGGAAAAATTATTGTCGCCACTAAAAATCATGAAATAAAACAACTCGAGAAACTATATCAAAACGCCACCCAAAATGGCGTTCCCAATCTTGAGCTTTTGGATCAAAAACAGGTAAAATGCCTTGAGCCGGAAATTCAATGCCTGGCCGGACTTTATTCCCCGAATACCGGGATTATTGATACGCATACTTTTATGCAAAACTTATCTCACCAGGCAGAGGAGAAAGACGCGCTGATCGCTTATGATTCCGAAGTTATCCATCTGGAAAAGACTGCCTCCGGATTTATCGTAACCATCAAAAAAGAGAGCTTCCGGTTCGAATCCAGGATAGTGATCAATTCTGCCGGTCTATCCGCTGACCGGGTGACTGCTCTGGCGGGGATTGATATTGACCGGGCAGGCTATCGTCTTCATTATTGCAAAGGAGACTATTTTAGAACCCGCCAAGTTCTTAAGGCAGCAAGACTTATTTATCCGGTTCCCTCACCTAACGTCCGGGATCTGGGAATTCATCTAACCAAGGATCTGGCCGGAGGCATCCGCTTCGGCCCTGACGCCGATTATGTCAAGGAAATCGATTATCAAATTGATGACGCCAAAAAATCCGCCTTTTGTGATTCTGTGCGCCAATATCTTCCCGGCATCCAGCCCGATGATTTCTATGCGGATACTTCTGGTATTCGAGCAAAACTACAGGGACCGGATGACGATTTTCGTGACTTCGTCATCTGCCACGAGGCCAATCGGAGTTTAGCGGGTCTCATAAACCTTATTGGCATCGAATCGCCGGGATTGACATCTTCCTTGGCAATCGCGGATTATGTTGAGGAAATAGTAAAGGGATTAGGACGCTGAAAATATTATAAATACCCTCCGCGCTTGGCGGTTTCCATCTCGACCTTTTTCAAGGCCTCCATTTTCTGATTATAGGTATAGATAACATCATGCTTGGTCAGCAAGCCCCTGAGCTTACCATGCCCGTTTTCCAGCACCGGCAGTTCATCCATGCCATATTGAGCAAACATCGTAATCGCCTGGTGCAGGTTCTCTTGCGGGTCAATAAAGGGAAAATCGGTCTTGGCCACATCCGCGGCGATGACCAGGTTGAGATCCAGCTTTCCTTCAAAAAGCACCTCGCGCAAGTCATCAAAGTAAATCATGCCGGTCACCAGATTTTCCTGGTCAACCACCGGCACGGAATTCTGCATGCGTCCGCTCATGAGCTTCAGCATTTCCGCCAGCGGAGTCACGGCTCTGATGCTGATGGGCCGGTTTTCCATAACCTTGGTATCCCGCAATGAGAGTCCGGCCAGGAGGTCAATAATAAAATCCCCGCGGTGCGCGGGCGAATCAATTGTGCTTAAAGCCTGTTTTTCATACAGGCTGAAATGCCGGGTGAAAAGCACGGCCATGGCCGACACCAGCATCATGGGAACCAACAAACCGTAGTCTCCGGTCATTTCCGAAACCATGATCAGGCTGGCGATCGGCACCTTGGCAACTCCGGCAAAAAAACCTCCCATTCCCACTATAACCATGGCCGTAGGATCGGGAACAAAATTAGGCGGCAGAATATTCGCGAGCAGCATGCCGATGGCTCCTCCCAGCATGGCTCCTATGAATAAAGAAGGACCGAAGACACCGCCTGATCCGCCGGAGCTGATGGTAAAGGAGGTCGCGAATATTTTGGCCGCGACCAGGAGCAGCATCAGCAAAATCGTCAGTTTATGTTCCATGGCTTGCTGAATAACCTGGTATCCACCGCCCCACACCTGGGGAAAACCAAGGACCAACAGACCCAACAGAAGACCGCCTAAAGCGGGCTTGGACCATGCCGGGATAGGCAGTGGTTTGAAGAAGCGGTCCCGCATCCCATAAAATATTTTAACATAAACAATCCCGGCCAATACGCAGAGCAGACCCAATACGGTGTAGGCAATCAGTTCCTCGGCGCGCTCAAACCGTAGGGGAGGAAGGTTAAAGAGATGCTCCTGACCCGCCAAGCGGGTATACAAAGAATAAGCGGTCAGGGAAGCAATGACGCTGGGAATCAAGGCCTCGGTTTCCAACTCGTGATTGCGGTAAAGCACCTCGGTAGTAAAAATCGCCCCGCCCAAGGGCGCCTGGAAAATCGCGGATATGCCCGCCGCGGCGCCGGCCAAAACCATAAGACGCCTGTCCTTGACCGAGACTTTAAACAGTTTCCCCAGTAAAGATCCAAAACCCGCGCCAATCTGGGCAATCGGCCCTTCACGACCGGCCGAGCCGCCGGTACCTATGATGGCAGCCGAGGCCAGCGTCTTAATAATTGGCACGCGAACCCTGATGTGTCCGCGCTCATTATGAAAACTTTGAATGACCCCATCAGTTCCATGCCCTTCGGCCTCGGGCGCGCCGAAATATACCAGCAATCCTGAAATCACTCCTCCGATTACCGGAATTAAAGGCACCAGCCACCATCCCGGGGCCTTAATCAA
Source organism: Candidatus Firestoneibacteriota bacterium (assembly GCA_030635415.1). GTDB lineage: Bacteria > Oederibacteriota > JAAXVQ01 > JAAXVQ01 > JAUVAV01 > JAUVAV01. Next base: position 8,824 of record DAOVYW010000054.1, on the reverse strand, counting down.
GGGCATAAAATGTCCGGGAAGATGTGCGGCCTGCGGAACTATATTGTAAAGCCATCCTTCGGTAAAGACACCTCGGGAGAAATTTAAACACAACATAAAAACCCAGGCTCCCAGGCCTCCCACCAGGCCGATCAAAATCCCATAAAAAATCCATTTTCCTATAATATTAATCTCTATTTTTTGCATGGATTCACGAATTTTTTTAAAAATATGGTTAATCATCGTTTTTCTCTCACCATTTTTATTTCTGGCAATCCAGATGCTCCGGACGCGCCATAACCTTCCTTCAGTCGCAGATCTCCCCTACCGGATTATCCTTTCTGCATGACAAAAAACTCATAGCTGAAATAATCCGAATATTTTTTATAGATTTCGATCTCGGTTTGAAAATACGGCATCATATCCATAACTTCCTGATCATGCTGATAACGCTTTTTCACCTCCACGATGCGCGCCTCCATGGGTGTATAGAAATCATCCATCCAGGAAGACTTCGGCAGGGTAAAATTACCCAGCAGTACATAGCCGCATTTACCAATCATGGTCAAATTTTCCGGAATATCCGTGATGGCTGGGTATTCCTCATCCCAATTGGCTTTCAGTTCTTTAGGCGGATGCTTTTTCAACCAGACCGCTTCCGATACTGCCAGATATCCACCTGGTTTTAAAAATGCTCCCAGAATACGCAAACCATTCTCAAAACCCAGGTTGTAAATGGCGCCCTCGGACCAGATCAAATCAAAGGCTTCTTTCTCAAAGGGCAGATGAAACATATCTGCTTCTTCTACCCGGACACGCTCCTGTAATCCGGCGCGCTGCGCCGCAGCCTTGAGCCGCTCCAAAAAAGGCAAATGATTGTCCACCGCCACAATTTTACCAGGGGAAATCCGGGCAAGATCAAGTGTCTGCCGACCCGGACCGCAGCCCACATCGAGGATTTCGGGATGCCCGGACAGGTTCTTTATCAAAGCAAAGGCTTTCCCGGTTGATTCGGCATCACCCGGACCACCCCGGGGCAGATGCTCATATATTTCAAAAAATATTTTCCTGAATTTTTCATTCTCAAAATCCATCAGTAAGCTCCTTATTCTCCCAAGACGGGGTTAAACCACAACTTTCAATGCCTTGGCTACCACCTTGATTTTCACCGGCATACTACCAAAATAGTCGCCGTCTATCTGGACATGCTGTTTCCGGTCCAGCACCTCAATTTTTCGGCACTGTGAATACTCTACGTCCAGAAACTTACTCAAGGCTTCGAGACGCAAACCCCAAAAGTAGGCCAAAAAACTGAAAAAACCCCGCTTTTTAAAAACACAGACATCCAGCAAACCGTCCTGCATATCCGCGCGGGGCAGGAGCACCGTCTTACCGCCGTAATACTTGATGTTTCCGACGATTAATAAATAACCTCTTTGGATCGACGCCTGGCCGTCGATCCGGAAACACACATGTCGAAACGGATATACAAACAAGCTGGTAATTCCAGCCACGAGGTAGGCCAGGGTCCCGATGATTTTTTTGAGCTTCCAATCAGTCTGTTTGATTACAAACGCGTCAAAACCCACGCCTGTCCAGCAGGTGAAATACCGATCATTGACCTTTCCCATATCAATGGTGATTTGTCTGCCCTGGGCGATTCGTTGACAGGCGCCCGGCAAATCAGCGGGGATGTTCATTTGCAGACCGAAGATGTTCGCGGTTCCGCCGGCGATGACTCCCATGGCGGTTTGGGAACCTACCAGTCCGTTGGCAACCGCATTGATTGTACCGTCCCCGCCGGCCACAATAACCAGCGCATAATTTTCCCGGGCACAATCACGGGCCATGGCCGTGGCGGCAGTAGGCGACATGATCACGGCCGGTTCAGGATAAATACCGTTAACTTGAAGCTGTTTGAGAATTTCCCTCAGGTGTTCTTCCGGGTGATCTGTTTTGGATAACCGTTTTTTTTTTCTGGGGAATAATAAATTCGAAAAAAGCGGCAGAATCAATCCCGAGCCGGATCGGGGATTAAAGATCAGCTTTATTTTCGAGGTCTTTTTGGCCGTGGGAATTCCGGATTTGCGGCGAGATGAAGATTTATGGGATTTCATTGCGATTGACCCCTGCCTTTATGGGCCAGTACGTAAACACCGGCCCGGGGCAGTCCTCTCTCCCGGGCCGCCCTGGCCACGGCCTGGTTCAGGGTCAGTCCCTCAGCTTGTAAAATACGCAGGTGATCCTGAAGGCTCTCAGGAAACTCCGGCCCAAGCTTGTCGCCTCCGGTTATTACCAAGGTATGCTCTCCGCGGGCCGGCTTCTCCCGGGCCGCCGCGCCGAGTTCGGATAATCGGCCTTCTGAAAACTCTTCATGGATTTTCGTCAACTCGCGGCATAAGACTGCCGGCCGATCGCCCCATATTTCCAGAATATCCTCCAGTGTTTCGGCGAGACGGTGAGGGGCGATAAAAAACACTTGGGTCTCTTCCCGGTTTTTCAAAGCTTCCAGTCTTCGTTTTCTGGCCGTCGGCCTGTTCTCCAGAAAACCATGAAAAGTGAAAGCTTCGGTGGGAAGTCCCGCGCCCATCAGCGCGGCCAGCAAAGCCGAAGGCCCGGGAATAACTTCCACTGCCACTCCCTGCCTCCTGGCTTCTGTGACCACCCGCAATCCGGGATCCGATATCCCCGGGGTCCCGGCATCCGTAACCAAGGCTATGGTCCGGCCTTGGAGCATCAGCCGCACTAGTTCCACCGCCTTGCTCTGCTCCCTATCCCGGTAATAACTTGTGAGCGGACGGGAAATTTCATAGCGGGTAAGAAGTTTCCGGGTTCTCCGGGTATCTTCCGCGGCGATTAAGTCAGCCTCCCGCAATCGTTGCAGCGCGCGCAGAGTAATGTCTTCCAGATTCCCGATCGGCGTAGCCACCAGGCATAACTTGCCCGCTTTACGCCCATCCGTATTAGTCCCAGGCAATGGCCGGGTTTTATTCACGGCTTAGGTTGGCGCTTAAGATACCGGCGGGTTTCGTTCAACATGCTCTTAATTTTTTCCACTTCACCCGGTTCCAGATTACCCTCCTGAACAATCTCCCGGAGAACGCGCAGGATAAAATTAAGATTTCCACCAGCCCGGGGAGCTAATTGCTTCTGTCCGGCGAGCAGTTCAATCTCCGTTAAAATGGTGCTTAATTGCTGCGTCTCTTCAAAGCTGAAATTAGCTCGGTGTTGTTCGAGTTCGGTTCTTACCATACTGCTGGTGGAAAGCACACCTAATTTTATGAAGCGGCCCTTATTAATCTGAACGTAGATCACCAGGGCAAGGATCAGCAGTGTAAAAAATGCCACCACTCCAATCAGCCATGCCAGCCAACCCCGGGGCTTCCCCGGCTTGCCGGATGGAAATTGTTTTTCCTGAATCCGCTGTTCCAGCTTTTTTTTCTGCTTCCGGCCCATCTAAAATCCCTCCTACTTAATCACATACGCGATATGCTCCGCCGTCTTCGCTGCGAAGATTCCGCTTACTTTTTCCAACGTCCCGGCATGTACACGGAGACCATTTCAGGCGCATGGGGCAGCTGCCGTTTATCCGCCGTATCCCTTAACCGCCGGTATATCCAGCTCAATTTTTCTTTATCTGCGCCCAAAGTATACACATAAGATAGTGCCAGCCGGACATCCACCATTTGATAGAGATAATAATCCACTTCTTCCCAATCCAGGTCTGCCGGCTTTTCCTTTGGCAGCACATCCGCCAAATGGGTCTGCTTCGCCTTTTCCAGTATCTCCTTGGGCACGTGCAGCGCCTTGGCCAGTTCCAGCACCTGGCTCCGGTAAAGGCCGCCCAATAGGTTGAAATCATAGGCCAGATCGCCGTGGGTTATTCCATAACCTAAAAGCCATTTGGTCTTATTCAAACCGCCCACCACCCGGGCCTCCTTAGTCTCGGCAATATCATAAAGGGTGGCCATGCCCGCCCGGGCGGCAAATTGCATTTTTCGCGTCTCCGAAACCGCACCATGTCCGGCCAAAACCTTATCCACCGGCGGCCGGATATCCCGGATCTCCAAATAACATCCCAGGCATCTGGCAGCCAAAACCGCGCGGGCGTGTTCCATGGAATGCCGGTCGGATTGTATAAAATAAACCAGATGCACATGCTTGCTGCCCATGGCCTCGGTTAATAAACCCGCAACCACCGAGGAATCTAATCCTCCGTCCAGCCTTAATACCGCGTTCTTACAGCCGGAATGCTCCCTTTGGTCCCTGACATACTGTACCAGATTTTTCCGGGCCTGGGCGGCATCCAACCCGGGAAACTTTAATTCCCGAATTCCTTCTCCTGCGGGATGGATTTTCAAACCGGATATTATATCCGGCATATTGTCCTGGGACGTATCCTCTTTGGTAGCTTTATCTTTGGTAGCTTTATCCTGATCCCCGGCCTCACTCTCCGCTGTTACAGCCGGCCCTGAATCTTTTTCTTCTAAAGGTACCGCCGTTTGACTTTTCGCTCTCCGGCGGGGATAGCGCCTGACATACCGCGATCGCTTTTTTCTTGCCTCCGGCTGGTTGGTCTGCGGGGCTTTCTCGGCCTGACTGCCGGAATCTTCCGGGGTATTTAAATTTTCTTCATGCATAATCACTCCTGATCACATTTTTTTTCCTTGGCATATGTTTTCCGCCGTTATTCCAATTCTTCAAAGCTGCAGTATCCCTCCATGTGAGTGGGAGTCCCTACAACTTCTGGATTTACCACGGCGTATAGTTAATATCCCAGGTTGGCCAGGGATTCCAGGTTTTTTCGGGCGATTTCGTTCTTAGGATCCAGCTTCAAAGCTAAAACCCACTCCTGGCGGGCCCGCTGGTAGCGCCCCTGCTTGAAAAAGGCGGTTCCCCAGTTATTATGGGTAACTGGAAGACCGGGATCCAAGCTGGCGGACTGCTCAAAAGCGGTTATCGCCTGATTCACCCTATCAGCCTTGAGATAAGCGCTGCCCAGATTGTTGTAAGCCTTGGCATCCCGCGGATCCAGCCGCAGGACTTGCTGAAACTCTTTAATCGCCTGGTCATATTTACCCTGTTTGTAGTAAACCAAACCCAAGGAACGGTGTGTCTCAGCATCACTAGGACGCTCCCGGGTCATCTGCTGGTATTGATCCGCTGCCTTTTCATCTTCCCCCTGATCGCTGTAGAGTTTGGCCAGCTGTTCCCGCGCCTGGAAGTGCTCCGGCATCAGCTTGAGCGTTTTCTGCCAACTCTCATAAGCATCACTAACTTTTCCGGACTCCCGGTATTTTTTGCCGCGCTTATAATAAACCTCTGTCAACCGGCGAATTATTTTTTTATCTTGGGGCGCCAGTTTATGAGCTTGTTCCAATACTTTTACGCCTTCATCCCACAGGCCTTTAGTCATGAGCGCTTCTGCCAGTCGGGCCTGAACATCCACGCGTGACGGCTCGGCCTGCGCCGCTTGGTAATAGGCTGCAATCGCCTCATCCAGCCGACCGGCGGCCTGTAGTTCCCTGGCATTTTTATAATGACCGCCTATCGTAGCGCATCCTGACCAGACAACCATCCCCAGCATAATTATAATACGCCAGCTCATCATATCCTCCAAAAAACAACATCTATTTTGCCTTCTACGGTAGCAAATCCTTATACGCTTGTCAAGCGGAGCCCCCTGGTAGCCTGAGCATTTAGTTGCTCAGGCTACCGAGCATTTGAGATTCCAACTGCGCCAGAATCGCCAGAAAAGACGCGTGGTCTTCGCAGACATTAACCCGGCGTCTGATTTCCACCGCGCCCGGCAGCCCGTGTAAATACCAGGCTGTGTGTTTCCGCATCTCCAGCCGGGCCCGCTTTTCTCCCTTCAGAGCTTGCAACCCGGCATAATGTTCTCGGATTATTCTGATTTTTTCCTCCCAATCCGGTTCCGGGCTTTTCCGGCCTAATTTTAGGAATTCATTTATCTCCCGGAAAATCCAGGGCCGCCCCATGGCGCCCCTGCCTACCATAACCCCGGCGCACCCGGTTTCTTTCAGCATGCGGGCGGCATCCTCGCCCGTACGCACATCTCCATTTCCGATTACGGGAATACTGACCCGTCGTACTACCTCTGAGATTATATTCCAATCCGCCCGGCCCTCGAATTTCTGGCAGCGTGTCCGGGCATGAACCGTAATCGCCGCTGCCCCGGCATCTTCGACCCGTTGAGCAATTTCCACGGCATTTACCTGCTCCTGCTCCCAGCCGGCACGTATCTTTACGGTTACTGGCCGTGGGGAACGCTTTACGCAGGCAGCCACAATAGCCTGCAAACGCCTGGGGTCTTTCAGCATAGCGGCTCCCCCACCATGCCGGACAACCTTGGGAACCGGGCACCCGAAATTAATATCCACCAGGTCCGCTCCGGCTTCAATTATTTTCAAACCGGCCTCAGCCATAACCGCCGGATCAGCGCCGAAAAGCTGGAAAGCCACAGGATGTTCATCAGGATGGGTAGCCAGAAGTTCAAGCGTATTCGGTTGGTTGCGCATCAACCCATGACAGCTTATCATCTCAGAACTTACCAGGGCTGCTCCATATCTTCGGCAAAGCAAGCGAAATGGCAGATTTCCTATACCTGCCAAGGGAGCAAGAATCACGCGGCCGTCCAGTATTAGTTCTCCAATTTGCATAATAAGTCCTTATCTGGATTCCGGCTAAAAGCATGCCGGAATAACAAAACACACTAAATGCTCACGCTCCTAGGCATGCTATGGAATCATCTTAAAGGACTGCCTCCAAAAGCACAAATAAAAAAGCCGGAAAACCCCATAAAGATAATTTATGAAGAGTTAAATATATCAAAATAACTAATTTAAAAAGTATTTACAAAGCACCAATATAATTATATAATATTTATGGTAATATAGTTTGTATAACATAACAAAAAATATATAATATTGTGATAAAGTTAATTTGCATTCATCTCCTCGCGGGGGGGAAATGAAAAAATTTTTGTTCTTCCCACTTTTTATTAGCTTTATCATTTTTATCAATCCCCTTAAAACATGGGGAGAGTGGGTTCAAGATCATGAAATTGTAGATGTGGTTGATTCTGATTATGCACATTATCCGTATATTTCCAGTTCAAATGGCACCCCATATGTTTCCTGGTGGGAAGATAATGGGATAAGTTATCAAGGTTATGTGGGGTATGATAATGGCGCGGACTGGATAACTATCGGTACTAGCGTGAATATTGACCCCACCAAAGATGCTTGGTATCCCCGAATTGCTTTTGACAATACTACTCCTTATGTGGTTTTTTATGAAGGCAATGGGATTTCATATCAAGTCCGGGTTAAATTTTTTAATGGTTCTAATTGGGAGCTGAAGGGCGAAAGCCTAAACCGCGATCCGACCCTCCCTCCAAATTGGGCCCGGATTACTTTCTCTGGCAGCACCCCTTATGTGGCTTGGTCAGAGCCAGATGCCTCATCTCAAAGACAAGTTTATGTTGATTATTTCAATGGAACCAATTGGGAAGAATTGGGCGACAGTTTAAATGTCAATCCATTTTATTCTGCAGGACCTAGTGATATCGCAATCTGCAATGGCACTCCCTTTATGGTTTGGCATGAGGTAGACGACTCTACTTTACCCACTGATTCTGACATATATGTAAAATTCTATAATGGAAGTGATTGGGAACGATTAGGCGACAGCCTGAACAAAAATCCCGATATGATTGCGCGAGATCCCACGATTGCTTTTTCAGATAACACCCCGTATGTGACATGGTCGGAAGAAGATGCTTCGGACTTACTCCAAGTTCATGTCGCTCGCTATAATAATAGTACTTGGGAACCAGTAGGCACGCCTTTAACTGCCTATTCCAAGGGTTATGCGCAATATCCGGATATTGCGATTTTTGAAGGCACTCCGTTTGTAACTTTTTTTCATTTTATTAGTTCAGTATCATCTTCGGTTTATGTCACCTATTTTAACGGGGGCAATTGGCTCCCATTAGGAGCAGCACTAAATATAGACTCCATTGCAAAGTTTCCTACCATTACCATGATTAATGATCAACCGTATGTGGCTTGGTTTGAAATAAATCCATCTGGAAAAGAAGGTGACATCTATGTGAAACACTATGAAAATTTATTTACACCAACCTATACTCCAACAAGTACGGCCACGCCGACGAATACACCAACTCATGCACCGACTGTTACGCTGACCGCGACACCAACGGTGACACCAACGGTCACGTTGAGTGCTACCTCCACGCTGACGGCCACACCAACTAATACCGGGACGTGCACCCCGACGGCTACGTGTACCAATACGCTTACAGCAACACCTGAGGAGACAGCAACATCTACGGTAACTGCAACCCCCAGCCCGACGTTGACCGCAACGTTGACTTATACTACTACCTCTACGCCCACCCCAACTTACACGGCCCCCCCCAGCTCCACAGCGACCAAGACAGCCACGCCGACGAATACGCCAACTCATGCACCAACTGTTACGCTGACCGCAACACCAACCCCCATTGATACACCGACCGGTACGCCAACCAATACCCCAACCGTGACCACTACTTCCACCAACACTCCGACTGCCACCTTTACTTTGACCAACACACCGGTAGATACTCCTACTTATACGCCGACACCAACCACCACGCCTTCTGACACACCAACCTCCATTGATACACCAACCAACACTCCGACTGTTACCTTTACTTTGACCCACACGCCGGAAGATACTCCTACTTATACCACAACACCAACCAGCTCGCCTTCTGACACACCAACCTCCATTACTTCCGTTTCTGTAACCCCGACCG
>DAOVYW010000225.1 GCA_030635415.1 Candidatus Firestoneibacteriota bacterium | reverse complement strand
CCATATCCTCATGCGCCTCTTTGCTGATAGAGCCATACGACATAGCCGCGCTCACGAACCGGCGGGTTATGGTTTCCACTGGCTCCACTTCTTCCAGCAAAACCGCTTGCCCGGGTTTAAACCCGAGGAAGCTGCGCAAAGTTACCCGTTCCCTGGCCTGGTCATCAATCAGCCGGGTATATTCTTTAAAGCGGTTATAATCGTTATTCCGAGTAGCTTGCTGAAGTTTGGCAATGGTCTCCGGAACCCAGAGATGCTTCTCTTCCCCCAAGCGGACCCGGTAATCACCGCCGATTTTCAAGCTCGGCTCAGCCTCGTGGCCGGACGGATACCCGCAGCGATAACGCATAATAGTTTCCCTGGCTATTTCCTCCAGGCCGAGGCCGGAAATGCGCGAGGCCGTATAAGTGAAATATTTATCCACTAAATCCTTGCTCAATCCTACGGCTTCAAATATTTGGGATCCAAAGAAACTCCGTACCGTGGATATTCCCATACGGCTGAAGGTTTTTAAGAGACCCTTTTTAATAGCGGTTATATACGCATCCATGGCATCAGCCGGGCTGAGCGGTTTATCCAGCATGCCGGTCTCGGCCAATTCCCGGATAGTGGAAAAAGCTACCTGCGGACAGATGGCATTAGCCCCGAAACCAATCAATTGCGCAAAGTGTATCACTTCCCGGGCTTCCCCGGTTTCCAGAATGATTCCAGCCTGGGTACGCTTCCCCTTACGGATTAAATAATGATGCAGTCCTGACCCGGCCAGCAATACCGGGATAGGCGCACGCTGGTGATCCATATTCCGGTCACTCAGCACTATAATCGTGGCGCCCTCGTCAATCGCCTGCTCCGCCTGGCAAAACATTTCCTCCAGGGCTTTTTCTAAAACCAGGCCGTTGCTCTCGGCCGGGAAAAGCATATCAATATCCCGCACCTGTATATCCGGATGATGAGCCTTGCGAAGCTGCGCCATATCCTCGAGGGTCAGGATCGGATGGCAGAGTTTCAGCATGCGGGCATGTTCAGGCGTCTCTTCCAAAATATTGCGTTCCCTTCCGACCATGCTCATCAGGGACATGACCAGTTCCTCGCGCAAAGGATCAATGGGCGGATTGGTTACTTGGGCAAATAATTGCTTAAAATAATTAAAGAGCAATTGTGGATGATTGGATAGCACTGCCAGGGCAGCATCATTACCCATGGAACCAATAGGTTCCTGGCCATGAGAGGCCATGGGCGCGATAATCATTTTCAAATCCTCATCCGTATAACCGAAAGCCTGCTGTTTGCGGCGCAGAACCTTGGAGTCCTCATCCGGCACTGGAGCCGGCGCGAACAAACCCCGCAATTCAATCTGGTTATCCTGGACCCATTTGCGATAGTGCTGCTGCCTCGCAATCCTGGCTTTGATTTCACGATCCGGAATAATCCGATGCTCCTGTATATCTACCAAAAACATCTTACCCGGCTGCAGCCGTCCCCGGGTTTTGATACGTTGGGGTGGAAATTCCAGCACTCCGGTCTCTGAACCCAGTACTACCAGGCCGTCATAAGTAACCGTATACCGGCAAGGCCGTAACCCATTCCGGTCCAGAGTGCCTCCGATATAACGCCCGTCCGTAAAAACCAGCGCAGCCGGACCATCCCAGGGTTCCATTAAAGCGGCATGGTAAGCATAAAAAGCGCGCTTGTCCTGGCTCATATGATACTTCACGCCAAACGCTTCCGGCACCATCATCATAATGGCATGCGGCAGAGAACGGCCGGCGGCCGTCAATAATTCCAGCGCATTGTCCAGAATAGCGGAATCACTGCCGCTCTCCAACAATATGGGTTTAAGTTTTTCCAGATCATTGCCAAAGATTTGCGATTGCATCAGGGCTTCACGGCTGCGCATGCGATTGATATTACCGCGCAAGGTATTGATCTCGCCATTGTGCGCCAGATAGCGGAAAGGCTGAGCCAGGCTCCAGGCCGGAAGGGTGTTGGTGCTGTAACGCTGGTGCGCCAGGGAAAAGGCAGCGGTAAAATCCCTATCCGTCAAATCAGGATAAAATTTTGCCAACTGGCTTCCGGTCAGCATGCCTTTATATGTAATGGTGCGGCTGGATAAGCTGGTTATATAAAACTGGCTGTAATCCGAGTCCTGCCAGGCGCTGACCTCTTTTTCCGCTTGGCGGCGAATTATATAAAGCTTGCGCTCAAAGTCCGCGGCGGCCAAACTCCCCCTACCCAGAAAGCACTGAAAAATCCCGGGCTGGGTCGCACGGCTGAATTCTCCCAGATGGGCATTCGCTACCGGAACCCTTCGCCATCCCAGAAATTCACATCCCTCGGCCTGGGTAATTCGTTCCAGAGCCTGGCGGCAACGATCAGCCAAAGCTTGCTCCAAGGGTAGAAAAATCATACCCACGCCGTATTGACCCTGCGCGGGCAGCTTAATTTTTTCATCGGGGCAGGCCTTCCGGAAAAATGTATCCGGAATTCCCAATAATAACCCCGCTCCATCGCCAGTGGCGTTGTCCCCTGCCAGAGCGCCGCGATGTTCGAGGTTGATTAATATCTTCACGGCATCTTCCACCAGGGAATGCCGCGGCTGGCCGTCTAAATGGACGATAAAACCGATTCCGCAGCTATCGTGTTCATATGCCGGATCGTAAAGACCCTGGGACGGTGGGAAACCCGCAGAGTTTAAGCCTGTGAAATTTGTAAATTCAGAAAAATCTTTTCCTGTCATTAGCTAACCACCTTTTTTTTCGTACCACTCCTGTAAAAACGAGACCCTCTACTGAATCTCGCTCCCAAAAATTCTAGATAATATACCATAAACAACACTATAAACAAAGACGAATTTCCCCTAGAACCTAAACCGAATTAAAATAGTTAAAAAGAGAAAAAATAGATCACTGGCATGACGAATTGGTTATTTTATGCTTTATGAAAATTTAACCAACCAGAAACACCTTCTGCTTTACCCCCCTTTACAGAAAAAAAAGGGGGGGGGAGGGGGGGGTTTTTTAAGTATAGCAACGTTTTCAGCAAATCCCTCTTGATCCCCCTCTTCCAAAGGGAGAAATTTTAAATCAATTTAGATTCTAGGAGCTTGAGCATTTAGTGTGTTTTTGGTATTGTTCGTCACCCCGGTGAAAACCGGGGTCCAGAAAAAGCTTTAAAATTCAGATTCATGGATACCGGCTTCCGCCGGTATGACGGCAAAAAAACAAATAATCCGACTAATT
>DAOVYW010000012.1 GCA_030635415.1 Candidatus Firestoneibacteriota bacterium | reverse complement strand
GCCTTCGGCTTGGGTAGCAGTATATTTGGGATATCCAACATGCTTAAAGTCCCGCAAGTACCAGGCAAAGGGCCAGGAGCAATAATCCTCGCAAGTGATTTTCATGTCCAGCCCGCCGGTCAGGCGCTTGGACATATTGGTAATCTGGCGCACCACCTGGGTAACCTCGGTGGAGGATTGCACATAGACCAGCAGTTCTCTGGGATTGGCGCCCGCTTCGTAAAAATTCAGCAGCGAGGTATTATGCAGCATCATGGCTCCCAGAAGCACGAACCCGGTTAGCAGCCAGACACGCTGCCTGCGAAAGCGCTCCCAGCACTCTCCCAGCCAGGTTCCGGCCAGCAGTATCATGGGCAGCAGAGGGTGCAGAATCAGCCAGGGCATACGCTCCCCGGCAAAAGAGTAATCCGAAAAAGCGGCCAGGGCCCATACGATCAGGAAGGTTACAAACTTATTTTTTTTGTCGAAGGAAAAATAGGCCAGCAAGCCGGTTCCCAGTGATACCAGCAGGAGAGAGAAAATCAGGCCAAAGGTCTCGCTGCCATGGGCGGCAAAAAGCCACCAGGCCGCGCCCAGTACCAGGTAGGCCAGCAGACGCCAGACGCGGTTGGTCTTGGTTTTGATAAAGCTATAATAAACCAGGGCAACCAGTGTGCCGATAAGCGCCAGGGTTTCATACAGAGGAATCAGGCCGGCATAGAAATAGACCGGCTGGCTTCCCCGCTGCACCTCGTGCTGTCCCAGCCAGTAGGAGATGGACTTGGTAAAAGCATGCAGAAATCCCGGGAGATTGGTAAAAATTGTGGTGTATAAAATAAAAATAATACCAAAGAAAATCAGGGTCGCGACCCCAAGGGGGCGAAATATAAAATCCAGAACCTTCCCCAGACTCCGGCGCCAGGGGCTCTCTTCCCTGGCTAACGGAATCTTCTTCTCCCAGACGCTCTTCAGGGCCATTATCAATTGATTTTCTCCGTCCGATCCGGTCGTATATTCCCACAACCAGCGAAAAAAGAGAAAGGAGACAAAAATAGCGCCGGTAATGTAGGTTAATTCCTTGGTGCAAAAAGACATGCTCAGCGCGGCCGCGCCCAGGTATAAATAATTCGGGCGCCGCGTATCCAGATAGCGAAACAGGGCGTACACCATTATCATGGTAAAAGCCGCAATATGAATGTCATTGCGGATAAAACGGCCGAAATAAGTAAAAGAAGGCGAGATCGCGATCATGATGCCGGTAAAAACCGCGCCCACGCGGCCTAAATAGGGGCGGAGAAACCAGGCCATAACCACTGTCAGCATGGCCAAAACCGCGGGTACGATGCGGCAAGTATAATCCGATGCTCCGAAAAGGAAATAGGCCAGGGCATTGAAGTGGAAAAGCAAAGGCCCGTGCATCATGGGATTATAAGAATAGCCCATGCCTTTGAAAAGCTCCCAGGAATAAAAGGCGTGCAGGCTTTCATCATGATGCAGGGGTTTCTCGCCCAGGGCGTAAAACCGCAGAAAAGCCGCCACTGCCAGGATACCCAGCCAGACCAACTGTTCGCCTGTGAGCCACTTTAACCCCGGAGAGCCAACCCGTTCCGCCTCGGCCACCGGCGAAGCCGGAAGGGTTGCGTTATGGGAAGAAACTTTCGGTTGGTTTTCCGTCTTTTTTTCTTTTTTAACCAGCTTGGTTCCGCAGGTATCACAGAAACGGCTCTGGTTGGGATTCTCGGCCCCGCATTTAGGACAATTCACAACTTCCTCCTGTTAGGTAGCCCCTCGTTTACATGGGGATATCGTTATTTATTCATGTAAAACAATATCAGACTATCGCTTTTCCGCACGTGAATATTCCATACTGTTTTTCAATCCCTCGAAAGTTGGGATTCGACCATGTCATTAATGAACGGCATCAATATATTACCGTATCGTGTTTCTGATCCAATATACTTTCTTTCCCCTGGACAAAACCATCCGGGGACAGACCAACAGGGAAAGATTTTTTACCGCCTTTTATATATCGTCACTCCTCCGGCATTTTCATAGGCCTTTTCCATAAAGACCGCGAATTTATTCAATCCCGGCCCGGGGTACTTTTCCCGCTCCAGTGTACCCACAAATACATATTGAATATTATATTTATCTATCAAGGCGCGGGCCTTTTCAATATCATTACCGCCGTAGAGGGCATCTATATCCGGTATTCTCCGGCCCGGTTCATCATAGTTGCCCCGCCATTGCAATTCATGACCGGCCCATCCCAGCACGGTGGGCAAGCCGGTAAAGGTGGAAACGCGGGCGAAATCCGTGTACTCTCCGTCTGTGGCTTCTAAAACCACGGGACAACCCCGGACATTCTGCCGGAGCCACTCGATCCCCTCACGATCCGCCGGATAGTTGTTTTTTAAATAATAGGAACCGTCCAGGGTGGTGAAATTTTTAAAATGATTGGTCTTCACCATCACGGCAGCGTACGGATAGACCAGGGAAGCGGCGATTAATAGGATCATCACCACCAGCCAGGCCGCTTTTAAATTGGCGTGGCGCAGGGAGTGTTTGAAGGACCAATAAACTCCGTACACTCCGGCTATGCCTAATAGAAACCAGGCCTGGTAATATAATTTAAAGACTGTGTTCATACGGTCCAGGGGCGGGTTGAAAGTATCATTAATATGCAGCACCTCGCATCCGAAAATCAGAAACCAGGCGGTAAACAACAGGCTTAAGGCAAAAATCGTTTCCGGCCGGTCAATCCGGGTAAAAAGCAAAACCGCGGCTGCCAGGGCCAATAAAATAACCATCCCCAGAAAAATCGATTTGCCCCAAATCGCGGCGGTGGCTATAATTAAAATGAGTATTATTATAATTCCGGTCTTCCAGCCTTCTCTCCGGCGCCAGAATAAGACCGGCTGGAGAAGAAACATAAAAATATTGCGTACCGGGCCGGGCAGTTCGCTGACCGACCCGGCCAGGGGACTTTCTCCCTCGGTTTCGGAGGGGCCGGGTGATATATAATGGCCGCATTGGCCGCAAATACGTTTGCCTTCCCGAATCGGGCTTCCGCACTGCGGGCAGTACGCGCCTTTTTTCCTTCCCGGCGCGGGTTTATTTACCTCCGGAGATAACAAAACCAGGAACCAAGCATGGTAACGCACCACCAGAAAGGTCATCGCCATAAAAGTAAAGACCCCAAAAATCAGCAAGTAATCTTTCACGTTGGTATTCTGGGTGGTCAATCCCATTCCCTTGGCCTGGCTGTGGAAATAAAAATAAAAAGGAAGGTACGGAATAATAGCGGCGGCGAGGATTACGCCCAGGGCTGCCAGCATGCCCTTCCATGGCATGGCCGAGATTCTCTGCCGCCCATATTGCTGAAAGAAAAAAGCCGGCAGAGCGATAAAAAAAGCGGTGGGCAGATCCCAACTGTTTATAAAACCCAGAGCCCCGATCACGATCCCCCATAAAATATACCGGCCAAGTTGTTCCGGATTTTTAAGGGTCACGACCTGCTCGCCGGATTTAAGCTGGTTCAATCCCAGCCCCAGGCTCATTAAAAAATATGGAACTGCCAACATATGGGGATGCATATCCCCCAGCAGAAAGGAAAAAAACGGAAATTCATTTATGGTATCCGGAATTATTCGCGAGGGCGTCCACCAGTTGAAATTTTCCAGCGAACGGGTCGTGAGAAACTGGCGAAATCCGTCCAGATTTCCCAGCAGATAAATCATGGTCCATCCGCCGAATCCCACCAGCATCCGCCGGGTTAAATTATATAAAACCCCGAATAACGCTGTGCCGGAAAGCGCAAAAAGCATGCCTAACGCCAGATTAAACCCTATGGCCGCCGGAACACCTGAAAGCTTGGTCAGGATGCTCATTAATAAGTATCCGAAATAGTAATAACTGATAAAAAATTCCGGACCTGCCATCCAGGGATCATAAGGCGGGAAAGAGGGAGCTCGCGTGATGGAATGCAGGAACGCCATGTCCATAAACTTCTCGGTTCCCAGAATATCCGGATTGTACATCCGGAAAAACAGGAACAGCAGAAAGAGCGCCGCGAAAAATAATTCCACCACCAGAATATAGCCCTTGCGCTCTTCCCAGGCGCTGCGAATTTCCGTCTTATATTTCGCCGCCAGCCAAAAAGAAAAGCCCGCCAAAAGACCCAGGGCGATGATCAGTGTGAAAATCGAAAACCCGATAAATCCCATAAGCCAGGTAAGCAGGCCGGCCAGTAATAACCCCAAGGGTTTGGTAAACGTGTATCCCCGGTCAGGTAGAAATTTAAAGGTTTTAAAAGCTATGGGAACGGCAATTATGCCCATGACGGAAATAATCAGCCACCAGCACAGTATTCCAAAAAACTGCATAAACTCTCCCGCTGCAACGAAGTTTTTATTAGGAGCTTGAGCAATTAGTCACTTTTGTCATACGTATGATATTTATATTCCAGTAGGGGCGGGGTTAAACCCCGCCCCTACAATTAACACCTTTAAAATCCAAGCCTCTGGATTCCCACTAAAGGCACTCAGGAATGGCAGCCTGAAAAACCATCTAACTGCACAGGCTCGCAGGACACTAGACTCCAACTAATAAAACTTGTGAAATTATAAAAGCGACTAAGGCAGTTGTCAACCTGAAACCGGCTTTATTTAACCCCTACGGAATACAAAATCCTTTTATAATCAGGAACGCTCTAAAGGGCGGACATGGAAGTCCGCCCCTACTTTATCCCTGTCCCGAATGGCACTAACTTAAGATATTTTTATGCAACCTGCATAAAACCTCATTATGTTGCATGTAACACTGTATTATGTAGGGGCACGGCGCGCCGTGCCCCTACTGGAACGCCGAAAAAATGTCTAAGTTAGTGCCTTTCATCCTGTCCCCATAAACGCATTTTCGGTTATTTACCCACTTTGAATCTTGACCTGGCATTTCTCCGGAGTATAATACTCTACAGTCTTTTTTCTTAGGAGTAAGCGTTGTCCTTTTTATCCAGCCCAAACCCTTCCCGACCAAGTCCATTAATGTTGTTCTGGGACCTCGTCCTGGCCATAGCGGCTTTCCTGCTTCCACTGCTGGTATCGCTTCCCCTTCTGGGCAATGATTTGATCGCCGGCGAGTACGCCGAGTTTGTTTTAGGCACTGCTTCGCTGGGCATAGTGCATTGTCCCGGCTATCCGCTTTATCTGCTAAGCGCTAAATTTCTTGGCTGGCTGGCGCCCTGGGGCACGGATATCTGGCGCATGAATTTTGCCAGCTTGGTGTTCGGCTCTGGTTCATCCTTTATTATGTATTTAACCGGCCGGCGGCTTCGGTTTCCCGCGCCGGTCAGTCTGGCCACGGCCTGGGCTTTATTCTTCTCGCCTTTTATTTGGCAGGCCGCCCTGCTTTCCCATCATTTTACTTTTCACCTTATGCTGCTCTGCCTCTGCCTCTACCTGACCCTGGGCATTATCAGCCCTCCTTTCCGGCTGCATTCCCAAGGCCGCTGGATGATCTGGGCGTTTTTATGCGGAATAGCCGGAGGCCAATTTCTGCCGCTCTTAACCTGGGCCATAACGGCCTTCATCCTGGGATTAGCCATCGGCCTGCCCCGGCATCCGGCCAAAAAATTTAATTACGTCTTGATTTTCCTCTGCCTGATTTTAGGAATATTATTACCCTATGTGTATCTTCCTTTACGTATGCCGGTATCCGGCGCTTTCCTGAATACTGATTTTGCATTTCATTATGCCGAACTTCGCCAGAACTTCTCTCCGGCCAAGCTCGGTTCCTGGCTGTTCTGGTACATAACCGCCGGATACCAAAAATATTTTATTGATAAGTCTTTTGGTTCATCCCTGTTTCAGGTGGGGCAGGCTCTAATCAGCTTTGTCCGTAGTTACTCCTTTTTCGGCCTCGCGATTATGCTCTGGGGTTTGCTGCTGAACGTGCATTATGTGTTTCTTCAGCGGCCGAAATGGTCTCATGACAGGCTGGGTAATACCAGCCGGCTTATTGTCATGCTGCTTCCCCTGTTCGCCCTGGGCGGCGGGGCCCTCCTGTTTTCCGGACACACCCCGGCCTTCCACTTAGGCTTGTGCCTGGCAGGCGCTTATTGGACCCTAAGTGGACTGAATTATTGTTATTATCAACTCGGACGCAGGTCTGAGCGCAACTCCAAATTCTTGACTTCCCGCGCCACAATATTTGGTTTGATCGTAGTGCTGCTGGTGCCCTTGTTTTCCTTGCTTCAAAGTTATCGCCATCTGCGTGCCCAGGTTCGAATGGCATCTGAAGAGAATTCAAATCTCTTCCAAATGCGTAATTTTATCCAGGCCCTGCCGCCACGGACAATTCTGGCCTACCCTTACGCGGAATTGGGCTTTGCCGCCGCTTATCTGCAATCCTGTGAAAAAATAAGACCGGATATTTTTTTGGCGCCTTTTTCCAAACTCTGGCCGGATACTTCGGATAAATATTCTCCGTCCTCCCAGGACAACTTCCTGCAATCGTTCTCCTTGGCTTATAATTTAGCTTTCACCCGGTATTGGGTTAAAGGCCTGACAACCAAGCTTTCTCCGGCATATCCGGCTTATCTGCTTTCACCGCCTCTGCAACCGAGTGTTCCCCGGGATCATTTAGCGCAAACATTTGAGCTAACCGAGGCCTATCCCCCCCTGCGAATCCGGATTCATCCCGGAGAGACCTATGAACTTTCCATATATCAAATCCGGCCCCAACCTGCCAAAAACAACCGGTAAATCCCTGGTGCTAGTGTCTCCAACGCTTCTTTACATTTGATTGTCATTGCGAAGAACGTTTTTCGAGACGAAGCAATCGGTGTTGATTGCAAAATGATGATAAAAAGCGGGACTGCTTCACTTCGCTCGCAATGACAAATGTAAAGTTATTTATGAGACACTACACTAGTGGTTTTTCTCCACCGGCACAGTCTTCCCCTCCGATTTACCGACCATGTCATAGTAATTATTTATCTTTGTCCCTGTAAAATAATGATCGAGTATTTCCTGATATGTAAATCCATGCTGAGCCATACCGCGCGCGCCCCACTGACACATACCTACGGCATGCCCCAATCCACGTCCCAGAACGGCTATTTTGTTGCCCTGTATCTTGATTTCATAAAAATTGCTGAGAATCCGGCGTCGCCCTACTATCCGGTTAAGCAGGCTGCGAAATTCCGGGCCCGGGATCCTTCTTTGGCGCCGGTTGGTAGTAATTAAAACACTTTTAACATGTCCGGACCGGTCTAAAAAATCCACCTCCACCTGCTCTATTCTTTCCTTACGGCCAAGGTTATTCTTTCTCCTCAAAGCCTGCTCCAGCCGGCGCAGTGAACGCCACGCCTTCCATCTGGCGTAAGGAGATCTTGCGCAATAAGGCCGGTAGCCGGACTTCCAATGATCCTCCACCCGCGCCAGATAAGGCTGCGGCCTGCTTCCCCAAACATCCTCTATAAAAGCCGTATGGCCGCCGCAGGTGCTATGGTAAAAAGCCTCGGCTAAGCGTCCCTGGTAAACCAGCACCTTCCCTTTGGTCTCCTTGACCGCCCTTTCACAGCGCAGCGATATTGTTTTACGTCCCTGGTAAACTTGGCAATGCGGGCCATCGCAGAAATTATAACCATACCGTTGATGCCGCCGCAGGTTTTTTAAGGCCCAGGTGCGCGCCACCACGGCCTGGGCTTTCAACGCTTCCAGGGTAAAATGGTTGGGGGCCATCTCTGCCGGCAAGACCCGCAATAAGTACACTTCCAGAGGAAGAACATTGATTAAAGCCAGGCGGCCTTTTACCACCGCGATCTCAAACTCCCGGCCTTCATACTGCCGCCTAAACCGGTGTTCGGGAACATGTATCTTCGCTATGCTTGTCTGATTATCTGTGGAATGGAAACCCACGCTGGTATACAAGGCGGCCTTTTTGGCAGCGGTCTTTCCCGGCTTAAAAGCCAGGGCGACCCGGTCGCCTCGCCGGTGTAAATAGACCCGGCGTACTTCCGGCGGCCAGGGAATTATATGGCCCTGATGGTCCCTTATCTCGATCCCACCTTTCGGCCATTCAAAATTAGTTCGCGTAAATGTTTTTTTTCGCAGGATGCGCACCTTCACATCCGGTCCGTCCAGGGAGTTCTTGGCCCACTTTGCATCCGAGGAGTTGTTAAAACCCTTGCACCCGGCAACCGCCAGTATCAGGATGATTAAAACCACGCCCGCCGTATAACGGCAAGCCGGTATGTCAGGCACTCTTCTTGCGGGAAGCTTTCGCGGGTGGTTGCTTTATTGACCGGCTTTTGGCAGGAGGGGCTGTTCTGCGGACACGTGAACCTTTAAGGGAATATTGTTTAATCTGGTTAAGTGGGTGCAGCTGCAACATCCCTTTCTCTTCCGGGGTAAGATCATTAAGAATAGTTGTGATCCGTATATTCCGGGCGATGTCCTGCAGGCGCCTGGCTATCTCATGCTCTTTCAAGGCCGGGCGGGCGGCCTTGATTCGCATCGCTGTTTTGGCGGCCAGCAAAACCGCGTGTCCCATTCTTTCCACCGGATTCTGGCACAGGACTATTTTAAAACTCTCGGTAAAAGCGCCTATATATTCTTCCGTGCTGCGTGCTGATTGCTCCTCTTCCAATGTTTCCAGATATTTCCGCATTATAACCTCCTGAAAATTCCCTCTTCCCCACCGGAGCGAGTATTTTACATTGTATGCTTGATAAATACAATGCTTAAAACCGGAAGCTAGCTCTCTGTATCACTGTTTTTTCTGGACCCCGGCCTGTCCGGCCTGACATATTAATAGAATTTCAGAAACATGACGCTAGGAGCTTGAGCATTAGTCGGTTACGAGCGACGATGAAAAACGTCTTTCCCTGTCCGGCTAAAATCAATTGTTTTTTTCATCTTTCAAATATTCCTCTATGCCCTTAACTGCGCAAAATTCGCCGCACATGGTACAAACCTCGGGTTGCTTTGGCTTAGCACCCTCTCTCATCTCCCTGGCCCTGCCGGGCGCTATGCCCAACTCGATCTGTTTTTCCCAATCCAGCGCCTTGCGGGCCCGGGCCATTTTCCGGTCCCAATCCAGCGCGCCCGGCAGGCCCTTGGCAATATCTCCGGCATGGGCCGCAATCCGGGTGGCAATCACGCCTTCGCGCACATCATCCACTGTGGGCAGACGCAAATGTTCCGAAGGTGTTACATAGCATAAAAAATCGGCCCCGGCAGCGGCAGCGGCAGCGCCTCCGATGGCGCATGTAATATGATCGTATCCGGCGGCCACATCCGTAACCAAGGGGCCTAATACGTAAAACGGCGCGCCCTGACAAAGCTGCTTCTCTAAAATCATGTTCGCCTGGATCTGATCCAGGGGCACGTGCCCCGGCCCCTCAATCATTACCTGGACTCCGGCTTGGCGCGCGCGCGCGGCCATCTCCCCGAGGAGTATTAATTCCTGGACCTGGGCGCGATCCGTTGCGTCCTCCAAACAGCCCGGCCGCAGGCCGTCGCCCAATGAAATCGTGACATCATGTTCGCGGCAGATTTCTAAAACCGCGTCATACTGCATATAGTAGGGATTTTCCTCTTTGTGATAAATCATCCAACTGGCTAAGAACGCCCCTCCCCGGCTGACAATATCCATCACCCGGCCTTGGGAGCGCAGACGGGCAACGCTTTCCTGGGTAACGCCCGCGTGGATGGTCATAAAATCCACTCCCTGTTCGGCCTGCTCCCGCACCGCGGCCAGCATATCTTCCGGCGTCATGGCAGTAATGGCTTGCGCGCGCCGCACCGCCTTAACCGCGGCTTCATAAATCGGCACCGTTCCCAAGGGCTGAGGAAAAGCTTCCAACAGTTTTTTACGAAGCCCGCTCAGTTCACCGGCCGTGGAAAGATCCATAATCGCGTCCGCGCCGGCCTCCACTGCAGTCCGGGCTTTGGCAATTTCCTCCTCCGCGTCCGCGCGATCTGTGGAAGTTCCCAGATTCGCATTAACTTTAGTACGAAGTCCGGCGCCAATGCCCAAGGGGACAGAGCTTTTATGCCCCGGATTAACCGGTATCACGATCCGGCCCGCGGCTATGCCGGCCTGGATAAAATCAGGAGAACGCTTCTCCGCTTGAGCTACGGCTGCCATTTCCGGGGTTATCTTGCCCTCCCGGGCTCGCTCCAGTTGCGTCATGTCTATTTCTTCCTTTCTAAAATAGTTTCTTTTAAATTCCCTTACTTATTCCGCCCCAACATGATTTTTCTGGAATGACAATATAAAACCAAAATTCATAAAGAGCAAATGTAAATCAGCGTTGGAGAAACTATACTAACGGCGGCTCTTTTTTTGTAGCAATAAGCCTTTTTATAAAATCACGTTCCAGATCATAAACTTGAAAGCGCAGGCGTTTAAAGCGCAAACCGGTCCCGGCCTTTCTCACGGTGGAAATTTCCTCCAACACGCGTAAAGCTTCCTGGCAACGCCTGAGGTTGGCCCGCACCAGATCCGCTGCCGAGCCCCTCTGCTTTTCAAACTTAAACCGGCTCCGGTTTCCCGGATCACGCGCCGCCGCCCGGCTTAAAATAAGCAGGCGGCTGGTAATGCTCTTTTCGGCCGCCGTAATCCTATGACGAAGGGTTTTAATGCGTCGCTGGAGACCGGCGTCCTCCAATCCCAGGCGGGCCAGTTCTTCGGTAACGCGCAAGCCTTCGCGTGCTCGATTTAAATTCGCATCCAGGATACGGTCCAAACTCTTATTCATGCCGGCCAGCCTTTCTTTTTTAATAGTATAATATCACTTCTGTCTAAAACCAATAGTTTCTTTTTACTCCTGGGTTCCAAACTCAATTTATGCGGGTCAGCAAGACATATTATCCCAATACAAAAAAGCCTCGTGAGCCTTCCTTGAAGACCCACGAGGCGTATCCCTACCCTGCCGGAAATCTGCGCTACTTAAGTGTTTCCTCGCCGGCGCTCTCGAAATTTTCTCTCGTGGTTTTTATTGCTCCGCCGGTGCCCGTTTTTTCCCGGTTTACGACTTTGGTGACTATCACGGTCGGATTTATCTCTTGTTCAATCCCCAGAATGTTCTGGATATAATTGCGTATGCCCTCCTGGACTTTTTGGCTTACCTCTGCAATGCTGTAATCCGAGAGCACGGAAATCCGCGCGCTTACTTTCAATCCCCGGCGGCCGTATATTACTCTTCCCTTGATATCCCGCAATCCTTCGATTCGGCCTTTTAAAACCCGGGCGAAATCCTCTATCGCCGGCAGGGATACTTTTACTTCGCCTATGGGATTTTGCAAGACCACGGTACGTTCCCGGCGGGAAGTCTTGATATTTCCCAGAACAAAATAAATTCCGCCGGCCAGCAAAGCCAGCCCGACCAGCAAAGCCATGGTACGTCCCATTAGGCTTTCAATGGCATACGCCAGCGGCCCGGCAATCGCATCTCCCAAAACCAGGAAAACCGCCGGATACACCGCCCCAACCAAAGCCAGGATACCCAATAATGCCAGAAATGCTATTCCGATCGCCATTGCTGCTATATTTAAAGTTCGCATACTGATTTCCTCCTGCTGCTGAATTTTTCTTTTTTATCGCGTGGGCGCAGGCATTTTACCGCTTTTCATTTTTATCCCTTGCACTGAAATATTGACCATGGCGACGTTTAGGCCTGTCATATCTTCCACCGACTCCCGCACATTATCCTGTACCTTTTGACACACACTCGGTATATCAACACCAAATTCTATTAACAAGTTTATTTCGATAGTCACTTCCTCATTGCGAACTTCGACCTTGACGCCGCGGCCCTGAGCAGCCTTGACCCCCAGCATTTCAGCAATACCATCAACCGTTCCCTGCGCCATGGATGCTACGCCTTCTATCTCCAACGCGGCCAGTCCTGCGATGACTGCTATCGCTTCATCGGATATTCGGATAGTTCCCAACTCATTCTGGTTCTTATCCTGCATAAATCCATTCCTCCTTGCCGCCTCGGCTTCTGCTCCGGCTTTTCTCCTTCCGGCCTCGACGGCCGGCAAAAGTTCTATGGAATAAATATCAAACTCAGAGCCGGTTGTCCATAAAAAGTTCCACAAAATTCGTGGAAAATTTGCCGGTATGAAAGGCATTCTTTCTCAACGCCTGCAAATGAAAGGGTATTGTAGTCTTTACCCCTTCCACTACAAATTCATCCAGGGCGCGCAGCATACGCTTAATGGCTTCATCACGGTCCGCGCCATGGGTAATCAGCTTGGCCAGCAGGCTGTCATAATAAGGAGGAATCTTGTATCCGGCATAAGTATGCGTGTCAACACGCACGCCAGGACCTCCCGGCATGTGAAAACTCGTAACCATTCCCGGCGAAGGCATAAAACTATTGGCCGGATCCTCGGCATTAATACGGCATTCAATCGCATGTCCTTGGGGCTGGCACGTCTCGCTAATCTTCAGGGGTTCGCCGGCCGCCACCTTGATTTGCTCCTTAACAAGATCTATACCGGTCACCATCTCGGTGACCGGATGCTCCACCTGGATACGGGTATTCATCTCCATGAAATAAAAATTAAGCTGCTTGTCAACTAAAAATTCCACTGTGCCGGTAGTATGGTATCCTGCCGCCTGTGCTCCTTTTACCACCAGCGCGCCTATCCGTTCCCGGATTTCCGGCGTCATGATAGGCGATGGTGATTCCTCTATCAGTTTTTGGTGTTTGCGCTGAACCGTGCAATCACGCTCGCCTAAACAAACACACTTGCCATACCGGTCGGCTATTATCTGGAACTCTACATGGCGCGGTTCTTCCAGGTATTTCTCAATATACACCTGGGCATTCCCAAAAGCGGCACTGGCCTCGCTCTTGGCCGTCAACCAGGCGTTCGAAAGCGATACATCCGTATGCGCCACCCGCATACCGCGGCCACCACCGCCGGCCGTGGCTTT
The DNA here is from genome assembly GCA_030635415.1 of Candidatus Firestoneibacteriota bacterium. Taxonomy (GTDB): domain Bacteria; phylum Oederibacteriota; class JAAXVQ01; order JAAXVQ01; family JAUVAV01; genus JAUVAV01. The sequence continues at coordinate 6,411 of DAOVYW010000012.1, read as the reverse complement.
GATAATCACCGGGTACCCGATTTGGCGGGCCAGGCGCAGGGCGTCATCCTCACTCTCCACCGGTCCGTCCGAGCCCGGCAGCATAGGCAAACCCACCTCTTTCATAAGCCGGCGGGCCTCTATTTTATCTCCCAGCCGGCGCATGGCTCCGGGTGTGGGACCGACAAATGCCAGCTTGGAGGCTTCGCAAACCTCGGCAAAGTGGGCGTTCTCGGCTAAAAAACCGTATCCCGGATGGATCGCGTCGGCATCCGAAATTTCCGCGGCAGAAAGCACGATCGGAATATTCAAATAACTGGTATTAGCGGGACCCCGGCCAATACAAATATCTTCATCGGCATACCTGACATGCAACGAGTTGTTGTCCGCCTCGGTATGCACGGCCACGGTCTTAATGCCCAGTTCACGGCACGCGCGGATAATGCGCAAGGCAATCTCTCCCCGATTGGCTATCAAAATTTTTCTAAACATCACTCAACCTCTGCGTTCCACCAGAAAAAGCGGCTGACCATATTCAACCGCCTGCGCGTTTTCAATCAAGATTTCCTTAATAACACCTTTCACCTCGGCCTTGATCTCGTTCATAAGTTTCATGGCTTCGACTATACATACTATGGTGTCCTCCTCAACCTGGTCCCCGGTTTCCGTGTAGGAATTGGCTTCCGGGGAGGGCGCCCGGTAAAAAGTTCCAACCATGGGCGAAGTAATGGTGTGTAGCTTCGATGACACCACCGGCGGCGCCGCGGCTGGGAGTGGTTCCGCCGGTATAACCGGTGCTATCGCCTGGGGCACGGGCTGCGCTATCGCGCTTGTCAGTTCCTCCCGCGTAGGCCCCTTGCGTAAATGTATTTTTACTCCCTCCTGTTCCAGGTCGAGTTCGGTTATTTTCGCCTGGTTCATTACGGTAATGATTTTTTTCAGGAATTTAATGTTTAAAGGCCCGGATTCTTTTTCCTTCCTGGAACTTCGTTCACCCTGCACGCTGGCCACCGCCTTTCCGCCGTTTTCCGGCAACTTACACCCTCTCAAGATATTGTCCGGTCCGGGTATCGATTCTAACCTCTGTTCCCACTTCCACGAAGTGGGGAACCTGAACTTTCGCTCCGGTTTCGAGCACCGCTTCCTTGGTAACGTTGGTCACTGTATTTCCCCGTACCCCGGGTTCGGTATCAACAATTTTCAGCTCAACTTTAAAAGGAACCTGAATCGTAAGTGGCTCCTCCTGGTACATCATTATATCTACTACCATCTCTTCCTTTAACCAATTAAGCTTGTCCCCCAATGTTTCACGGGTCAAGACTGTCTGTTCATACGTATCCTGGTCCATAAAAACGTACTCCCCCCCCTGCTGGTAAAGGTACTGCATTTTTTTTTCTTCCACTTCCGGAGATTGCATTTTCTCCCCGGAATTGATTGTCCTTTCCACTACCGTCCCCTGGCGCAGGTTGCGAAGTTTCAACCGGATAAAAGCTCCGCCTTTGCCCGGTTTAACGTGATTGTATTCCAGTACGCAATAAAGATTGCCATCCATTTCCAGGTAAGTCCCGGGCTTGGCCTCATTAGACGTTACTATTCCCATTAATAAAAATCCTCCTGTTATATCCGCCGCATACGGTGTTCTCTGCCTACGATAGGCAATTCCTCCGGCGATATTGAAAGCCATTGGGCGGACTCCCTGCCTACTAAAACATCATCTTCTATTCGTATCCCTCCCCAACCCGGCAGATAAACACCAGGTTCACAAGTAACTGTCATGCCTGAAACCAAGCAGGCCGAAGACAGTAAAGACAATCTTGGGGATTCGTGAACTTCCAGCCCTATTCCATGCCCTAAACTGTGATTAAAATATTTTTCCAGGCCTGATTCGAGAAAAATTCTCCGGGCGGTTTTATCCGATTCAGCAGTTTTTTTACCTGAAACCAGCATTTTTTGAGCGCTTTTTTGCGCATTTTTTACTATTTTATACATTTCTCTCTGACGGGAGGACATTTTAGCAACCACTACCGTCCTTGTCAAGTCTGAATTATACCCTTTATATTTACACCCAAAATCCATAATTACCAGATCGCCGGCCTTTAACCGGCGACAGGTAGGCGCGGCATGCGGCCATGATGAGCGCGGTCCGGAAGCCACAATAGTAGGAAAAGCTATTGCTTCTCCCCCGGCTTCCAGCATGGTCTTTTCCAGACGGAAAGCTATTTCCCTTTCACGCATCCCGATCTTTATTCCCTTGATTACTTTGGCATAAGACTGCTCTGCTATTCTTACTGCCCGGCGAAGCGCGATAATTTCCGCTTGATCCTTGACCAGCCGAAACTTTTCCACCAAACCCGAACCCCAGCGGCCGCTTACTCCCTTTTTTAATTTCAGTAGTCGCCGCCATTCCTGAACCGTAACATGCGCATCTTCAAAGCCCAAGTTCATACTTCCCCATTTTTCCAGATTTTCGGCCAGACACTGCAAAGGACTCTTGGAAGAAATAATAATCCGGACTCCCCGGCTTTCCTGCTTAGCCTGCTCGGCATAGCGGCCATCCGTAATGAGCAGAGCGCTACGCCGGATTCCCCGAACACGCTTGCCCGGGATTAGTACCCACCCGGCGCTGCCGGTAAAACCCGTTAAATATTGCCGGTTGATGGGATTGGCAATCCACAGCGCATCCCAGCCGCGCAATTCTATTTCCCGGCGAAGACGTTTTAGTCTGCTCATTTTAGACAATCCCGATATAATTCATCATGTCGGTTCAACATGATATCCATCCCAAACTTGCGTGTGCTGTTTAAAGCGGCTGTTCCCATGTTTCTGCGGATTAATTCGGATTTTAATATGTTAACTATCTCCCGGCCCATTGCCTGTGGATTCCGGGGCGGAACCAGGATACCGGTTTTTCCCGGTTCTATGGCTTCTCTCGCTCCGGCCACCTCCGTAGCCACTACCGGCAGGCCGCAGGCCTGGGCCTGGGCAAAAACACAAGGCAGACCTTCCCACAAAGAAGAAAGCACGAATATATCCAAGGCGCCCATCAGGCCAGGCACATCCCTATACCATCCGGTTAAAACCAATTTGTCCTGCAGTTCCAAACACACTATCTCCCGCTCTACGAATTTTTTTCGCGGGCCGTCGCCCACAAGTAAAAAGCGTGCCCGCGGCTCCCGCTTAATTACATAGGCTGCGGCCCGCACAAAATCCTCCGGAGCTTTTTGGGGCTTTAAGCAAGCCACCATTCCTACCAGCAGGGCGTCCCGGGGCCACCCCCGGGATTCACGCACTGACCGCCTAACCGCTTCCCCGGCCGGAGCAAAAGCCCGAAGATCCGATCCCGGGAGAACAACCGTGTACTGTTCCTCGCTGCCAATTTGATTTTTCAACCCCTGATCACGCGTGGCTTCCGAAACCGCTATCAAGCGTGTTGTTAAATGAGCCGCGATCCGTTCTATAAGAATATAGAACCCCTGCCGGAGCCGGAATTGATACTTGTGAAAAGGCCAGCCATGCACAGTATGCAGCACTATTGGCACCTGGGCCAGCCAAGCCGCCATGCGTCCCAACAAACCGGCCTTGGAGCTATGCGTATGCACTATGCTTATCTTTCTTCTTCGCATTAAAGCCGCCAGCCGAAACATGGTCAGTATATCCTGTAATGGCCGAATAGAGTGCTTGAATCCCGGCCATAAATGCACTTCCACTTGCTCCAGGCTCCGGGCTTCCTCATCCAGCAGACCTCCCCGGCCGGCTACTAAATATAGCTTATACCTATGGCGCGGAAGATGGCGCAGAATATTAAGCGCCACCTGCTGGGCTCCGCCCAGTTCCAGGCGGGTAATCACCATCATCAGACGAATCGGTTCCACGAGATGTGAAGTCTCCTTTTTTTTCGCTCCAGTGCCGGATTGAATTATACAGAAAAGACCATTAAAAACAAACCGGATTAATAAAATTTTTTGTGAATGGCCAGTTGGTAACTTTTCAGGTGCCTAAAACCAATCGTTGGCTCATATTAATGGTAACCCAAGACTTGAGCAATTAGTCTGCTTTTTCATATTGTCATTCCCGAATGCTCTTATCCCTGGACTAAACCATCCCGGACAGGCGGGAATCCAGAAAAGCACTATTTTATAAGCATTGAAAAAACCCTGGATTCCGGCTAAAAGCATGCCGGAATGACTCCCGTTTTTAACATTTGCCTTAGCTTGTCATCCCGGCGAAAGCCGGGATCCAGACTAATTTGGACAGCAATGAAATTCACTATTCAATTTACATCCCGGATATCCTTATGCGCTTCCTAATTAACACACCTATTTTTCCAGCATAAATCCGATTTTCTTTTTAGGTTTCTTGGGCGGTTCCAGCAGTTGTTTGATGGCATCAAATACAATGACGAATTGTTGATCATATTTCCGTTCCATAGACTCGATTTTCCTGCGCAACTCTTCATGCGAGCTCAGCAGCTCGCGTAAGCGAGTAAAGGTTCTCATAATTTGGATATTCACATGTACAGCACGTTCGCTGTTCAAAATGCTGGATAACATTGCCACACCTTGTTCAGAGAATGCGTTTACATTCGGCGAATGCTTGATCTTCGAACTTATCACAATTTGTGATAAGTTCAGTATTTCCTCTCTTGATAAAGAAAACATAAAATCTTCAGGAAAACGATTTCGCTTTCTTTTTACAGCTTGGTTGAGAACATAGGTTTTCACGCCATATAATTGTGCCAAATCACAATCCAGCATGACCTTCTTGCCGCGGATCAATAATATCTTCCTTCGGATTACTTCCTCAGGGAGAAGCACTTCCTGTTTGTTCCTCTATTTTGCCTCCTGTGATATTTGATTTTAAAAGATTAGACGGAAAAAGCCGGATTTTCTTGCAGAAAAAATTAATCATTCCCAATTTGGCAAAAGCAGCTTAAAATATCTTTTTTCACTATATTTAATACTGACATTGAAAACCTTTTCTTGACAATAAATTTGCTATTATCTTAATTTTGAAAAATGTTTAAGTTGTGTTAATGGAAGTGGGGTAAACCGAGAGGTTCCCGCACCTCCCCTAAACGGCAAGGAGGAAACATGACTCTTTTCCTGGTCAAGTACACGGTTGGTTGGATTTCGTTTTGTTTAATCGCTCTCGTGCTGCTCATCAAAGATGCGAGATTTTTGGCTTCTGAATGGCAAAAGTATTGGTCGTTTTTAACCGTACCTTGGAAGTTGTTTGTCTTTGTGCCGGCGATTCTCTTTGTGACCTTTGCCGGCCGTTTTACCAACGACGAGACTTGGGATATGATCTCTGGCGGTGGAATGTCAATTCTGACGTTTCTGACCGCTGCTTGGTCGGTTGGCATAGTTTACAAAGTACTGCATGGGGAGCGCAACTGGACCTTCTTGGTGATTGCTATTGCACTGGGTCTTTTTTCGAGTAGCTGGTTCTACGATGGTTACTTGCTTCTTCGCGATGGCGCTTATACGCATCGGTGGCTCGGCAATCTTATGCTTTTACCTATTATTTATTTGAGCGCAGGTTTGTTGCTCAACCTCGAAGCAAAACAGCATGGGTTTAGCTTTTCCTTTTTACGGTCAGATTGGCCAAGTCCGCCACTCAATACCAGCTTTCTGCCACTGGTTTTGGTTTCAATTCCACTAATTCTTGTGGCCGCGTATATTCTCCTGGCTTTTGTCGGGTGGAATTTAAAATAGTTAGAGATATTATCTTTTATGATCCTGCTGTAAAACCCTTTTTGCTGTCTTTGCGAGAAGCGGCAGCGACGAAGCAATCTCGATTTTATAAGGATAAAATCAGATTGCCACGCTCCCTACGGTCGCTCGCAATGACATCTTAGAGGGTTTTGCCAGAAGCTTGTTGGTTCCAATACAAAGTTTCCGAGATTACCTCCTCCTTCCCTTTGGCCAGACTTTGCCTGGCGCAAGACCCCGTTCCCGATTATGCACTATTACAATTGACGGCATATTTTAAATTGGGTATGATAGCTCATCATTAAATAATTGAAGGTATATTCGTGAAAATTACTATTTTAAATGGAAATCCCAATTCATCAAACCGGATATTTGACAACTACCTTTCAACCTTAGCCGCTAGGTTAAAAACCTCCCAGCATACTACCGAAATATTGACTTGCCGGGACATGTTTTTAAAACCCTGTGTTGGGTGCTGGGATTGCTGGGTACGAACACCGGGCCAATGCTCCCATCCGGATGATACCACACGTACACGTCGTGCCATCCTCCATTCAGATTTAACTATTTGGGCATCACCTTTGATTATGGGATTTACCAGCGCTTTATTAAAAATCGTACAGGATAAAATGATTCCGATTCTCAGTCCTTTTTTCCGTCTGTCCCAGGGCGAAATACATCACCAGCCCCGTTACCCTCATTATCCTAAATTTGGCTTGCT
>DAOVYW010000243.1 GCA_030635415.1 Candidatus Firestoneibacteriota bacterium | reverse complement strand
GGGTTCGGATTCACATACGCCCACGGCCGGCGGATTGGGCATGCTGGCAATGGGAGCCGGCGGACTGGATGTAGCAGCGGCCATGGCCGGAGAGCCTTTTCATCTGGCCTGTCCTGAGATTTTAAAGATATATCTGACCGGCCGCTTAGGCCGCGGCGTTACTGCCAAGGATATCATACTGGAAGTTCTGAGACGTCTTACTGTCAAAGGCGGAGTAGGTAAAATATTGGAATATGCCGGGCCGGGCGTAAGCACGCTTACCGTTCCGGAGCGCGCGACCATAACCAATATGGGAGCCGAGACCGGGGCTACTACCAGCCTGTTTCCCGCGGACAAAGTAACCCGGACCTTCCTGGTTTACCAAGGCAGAGGGAAAAGTTTTTCTCCCCTTACGGCGGATGCTAAAGCCGCGTATTCCGGTGGAGAAATTTCCATTAATCTATCCCAACTGGTCCCCCTGGCAGCCAAGCCGCATTCACCGGATGCCGTGGTTCCGGTAAGCAGGCTAAGAGGGATAAAACCCGGGCAGGTAGTAATAGGCTCATGCACTAATTCCTCTTTGGCAGATATGGCATCTGCGGCCGGAATCCTGGCCGGCCGCAGCATCCACCCCTCGGTTTCCCTGGTGATTACGCCCGGGTCCAGCCAGGTACTGGAAGCTATGACCCAAAACGGTATCCTGGTTGCTTTGCTGCGGGCCGGAGCCCGGGTTATGGAGCCGGCTTGCGGAGCTTGTATCGGCATGGGGCAGGCGCCGGCGTCCGGCGCAGTATCCTTACGTACCTTTAATCGAAATTTCAAGGGGCGCTCCGGCACTCCGGATGCCGAGATTTACCTGGTCTCACCTGAGACCGCGGCGGCCGCGGCGCTGAAGGGAAAGGTAATAGACCCGCGGCAGATCAAGCAGCGGAAAAAATTTCCGTTGCCCCGCAAAGCCGGCGGCTCATCCAGCCTGGTTGTTTCTCCGGTCTCTTCCCGGAGCAAGGTTGAAATTATTCGCGGGCCCAACATCCGGCCGTTGCCGGAATTTAAGCCGCTGCCGAAAGAGGATAGGGGCCGGGTTTTGATCAAACTGGGAGATAATATTACCACGGATGATATTATGCCGGCCGGTGCCAAGATACTGCCTTTACGCTCGAATATCCCGGCTATTTCGGAATTTGTGTTTTCGGGTCTGGATCCGAATTTTTCCCACCGGGCTAAATCCCACCGGGGCGGATATGTAGTAGGCGGAGAAAATTACGGCCAGGGATCTTCACGCGAACACGCGGCCCTGGCGCCTAAATATCTGGGAGTGCGCGCTGTCCTGGCAAAATCTTTTGCGCGCATTCACCAGGCCAACCTGGTCAATTTCGGAATTCTGCCGCTGGTTTTCCAGCAGGCTTCGGATTATAGCCGGATTGAAACGGGACAGGAACTTTTCCTGCCACTAATGAAGCAGCGTTTATCATCCGGCCAAAACCTGGTGGTCCGTAATGTAAGTACCGGCGAGGAGTGGATAATGAAGTGCGCTCTCTCCCCGCGCCAGACGGAGATCATACTGGCTGGAGGAATGTTGAATTACCTGAGAAACAACCTGACCTAGGAGCTTGAGCATTTAGTCATAGATTAATTGCTTAAACTCCAGAGCAATTGAAAATTGAACAATAGAGCAATAAAAAACTCAATGGCGGTCTATTTTCTATTGTTCAATTGCTCAGAAATTAAAAAAACAGACTAAAGGCACAAGCTCCTAGGTAAAAAAAATATAGCCGGGCAGATGGTAATGTTGTATATATGGAAGGCTCAATTTTAGGAATTGTCCGCGACTATTACCAACACGTTTACCCACACCCCGACTATAACCATAACCTCCACGAGCATAGCTTGGGCGGGAAGCGGGTCAGTCTTCTATCCCAATCCGGCTAAAATCGGCAATCCGGCTTATTTCCGGATAGAAGCTGATACTGCGGCAGAAGTGGTAGTAATGATATATAATGCCGCCGGAGAACGGGTAGCGGAGGTTAAAGCCGATTGCGAGTCCGGGATGGCGCAAGTAGCTTTGAACACGGCAGGTTTTTCTGCCGGGATATACTATTACCGGATAAGCATAGACGGCCGGAGCCAGAAAATCAAGAAAATGGTTTTATTGAAATAACTTTATTGCTGGAGAAGTCCAGGAGTCAGGTTATCAGTTTAACCCCGGTTTCCCGCGCATAGCGTTTTCCGTGCCCCCCCCGCTTCAAATAATAATTGTCTGGTCATCCATAACTTTTCGAGTTCTCCATGGCTTACCCGCATTTCATGATAACCCCAATACGCGATCATTCCGTTGAATAAACAAGTCAAAAGAAACATAACGCGCTTTCCCGCTGATTTTATGTTCGGCTTAATTTAAAAGAATTTTTAGGCTTGAAATCGCATTTTGCGATGTCAAACGGGGGAGGTAGAAGGACATTGCCTTATGCTTTTACTGAACAAGGAGTTGCTATGCTTTCCAGTGTACTTAATAGTGACCGTGTGTAGGTTCTCAAATTAAATTGATGAGATAGCGTGTTATATTTTCAGAATAAGTTGACAAGCAGATAGTAATTGTCGGATTAGTTAGAGCCTCATTAACATTTTTTTTATTATTGTCTACCAGTACATGAAAGTCAACACCCCGAAGGGGTGAAACATTCCAGCCCAGGGCATCGCCCTGGGTGACAGGCAGCCTAACACCAAAGCCCTGAAAGGGCGAAATATATCAAGGTCAGCACATTATGACACAATCATTATCCCGAAT
>DAOVYW010000082.1 GCA_030635415.1 Candidatus Firestoneibacteriota bacterium | reverse complement strand
AATCGTCCCAAGTTATAATGCACTATCGCTCTATTTATGGAAAACAGCTCAATTTCATATTTTCCCCGGGCGTGGGAAGCTAAATTTTGCAACTCTAAAGCTCGGCGGAAACTTGACTCTGCCGCAACCGGATCTCCCCTAATTTCCTGGACCACGCCCAGGTTGCTCCAGGCGGCCGCATAATTTGGTTCCAAACCTACTGCTTCGGTCCAGGCGCGTTCCGCGGCATCCATACGTTTGGCATCCCGCAAAAGATTGCCCAGTTCAAAATGAAGAAAAGCTTTATGCGGCGCTTTTTCAATAGCCAGACGATAATGCCGCACCGCCCGGTCGAATTGGCGCTGCCTTTCCGGATCTCCATAACGCGCGGCCTTAAGGCCATACAACCTGCCAAAATGGCGATGAATATACGCATCCATCTTGTCCAGAGTCAGCGCCCGATTAAAAGCCCATTGTGAAAGTTGAAACCAGTTATCCAAACCCATGGCAGCGAAGAAATCAGTATGAACCTGTCCCAATTGATCAAAAGCCCGGCTGGAAAAAGGATGAACCACCAGGGCATTTTCAAATAACCGGGAGGCAGCTTGCAGGTTTTGCTTGTAACGATGTGCCTCGCCCGCATTCAGAAGATATTGGGATACCAGTGGCCGAATAGCCGCCAACGCCGCTATTCCAACGACAAAAAACAAGAGTACGGCCATAATCTGCCGGCTCCAGACATCCAAGCGGTGAAACCGGGATTCCGTATCCCGTACCGCGAGATAAAATTCACGCTTCCAATTAACCACCGGTGCCAGTACTATTCCCAGCAGCATCATGCCCCAAATCCAAAGAGCGGGCAAATGCCAGTTGAAATCCACCAGAGCTTGAAAGCCGGCGCCGGCCAAAGCCGACCAGGCTATTATTTTGGCCCTTTCTTCCCGGCCCTCGGGACCCTGCCACCCTTCCGGCCCGGCAGCCCGCCATTGCCGGATAAAATAAAATCTAATCGACCAAATCATCCAGAGTAAAAATAGAAGACCTGGAATCCCGGCTATAGCTCCGAGTTGCAGTATCTCATTATGGGCAAAGGAGGCTAACTTGCCATAACGGGAAAGACCGCGTATATTCGGAAAACTGAACCGTTCAAAAGCCTGTTTAAAATTGCCCGGTCCAAATCCGGCAAACGGCCGGCTCCAAATCATTTTTATAGCTGAGCGCGCAATTTGTGTGCGCTCATATGCCTGGGCATGGTATTGATCCATATGGCCGATACGGCGGCCGGCTGCCAAGGGCAGTAAAAAAAGACCGGCCAGCATTAAAATCAATACTATGCCGGCCGGCCGGAGACGCTGAGGCTGCCGATGTCCCAGCCAGACGGTTAATATAATGAAACCGGCCAGGCAATTTAATATTCCGCCCAAAGAACCGGTTGCCAGCAACGCGATAAAAATAACCAGAGAACCCAAAATAGAGACCATACGGTTGATTGAACTTTGAGTACCTAAAAGCAGGAGACCCAGATTACTTAAGAACCCCATGCTTAAAAAAGCCGCTAATAAATTGGGATTCGGCCACCAGGCCGTGATCCGAATACCAGGTTGAACCAGGAGCTGAAACAATGCCACTCCCGCCGTTAAAACAGCGGCAGGGGCGAGTAAATTTACCAGTAATATGCCGGCTCGCGGCGTGAGCACAGTAATCACATAACAAAGCAATCCGGCTATGGCGAGGGTTAATCCCGGAATAGCAGCGGCAGGATGGAGAGAAACCAAGGCGGAAAAAATACACCAGATAAAGAGCAATCCCAAAGGCCAGCGCAGAGGAATTTTTTTAACCCATTGAGTCCAGGAAGTGCCGTCCCGTGCCTGGCCGAGTAGAAAAAACACAGCCAGAGCGCCGGTTCCAAAAAACAAGGCGCCTTCCACGATCAGACTTTTACCGCCCTTCCATAAAACCAGGCACGCTATTATGCACAATCCCACTTGAACCAGGGGCCTGGTCTGCCTGATAATAACGCTGTTTTCCCTATGCCAGGCATTTTTGAAACCGGCCCGCCCCTTCGGCATAATTAAACCTAACAGTGTTCCGAGAAAAAACCAGAAAATCACGCTGGTTTTCAGGAAATTCAAATCCACATCCAAACAAGCATGCAAGAAACCGGCACTCAGACCGGATATCAATCCCAGCGCCAAAAAACGCTGGGATTTAGATAAAGACAAGCTTAAATTCGTCTTTATTTGCTTGATAATCACGGCTCCCAACCAAAACAAAGCGGCCAAGCCGGCCAAACCTGTCTCCGCCCACCGATGAAGCAGGATGTTATGGGCAAAGCGGATGTAATATCCCCCTTCCGCCTGGAATTCCGGAAAGAGGGATCCGAATATGCCTGGTCCCACTCCGGTTATGGGGTGTGACCATATCATTCGCAGCGTGCTCCCCCAGTTAACTATCCGCGCTCCCATATCTGAAAATAATCCTTGCGGAGTACGTATTATGACCATGGTAAACAAGCCGGCTAAAGTTAGAAATCCGCCGGCCAGAAAGATATATCCGACCAACCGGGATGATATTTTTTTTTTAAAATATTTTTTAACCAAAATCATGTAAACAACACTGCCCATTGCGGCGGTCAACCAGCCTCCCACGGATCCGGTGGCGTACAGACCCATCACCAGGACAGCCAGGCCCATTCCCCGGATCCAGATCGACCATCGTTTTTTGGCAATATGCACCAGGGAGAGACTTACCGGTAATATCATGACTAAAAATCCAGAAAGTAAGTTGGGATAGGTGAAAAGCGAAAAGGCCCGGCGCGAGGCCAAGCGGCTGGCCATTTCCCGTTCCATAAAACCTTGCGGTGGTTTGTGATTGAATAAATGCTGATAGGTTTCCGTCAATCCGTGGATATGCTGATAAACCGCATAAAGAGCCAGTAATAAACCCACCATTACCAAGCCGGACATGGCGGCCTGAATACCTCGCGCGTTACGCGCCACCCCCATGGTGGTTACAAACAGCAGCAATAACCCCAATTCCTGAGCGCAAGGATTGATGCTGACCGCCGGATCTTTGGACCAAACCAAGGCCAGACCAAAGGTTGCCATTAAAGCAATTAAAGGCGGCCCGCAGGAGAGTCCTTCGAATTGTCCGGAATCCCGGCTGAAAATTATCCAGGCAGCCGCGGCCAGCAGCCAGGACCCTAAAATAAAAAAAGATGCGGCTTTCCCCTGAAACTGGGGTGGAATTAAAAGCAGAATCCCGATAAAAACGGCTAACGCCCAAAAAACATTCCGGCTTTTCCATCGGGGATGCTGTATGGCTATAACCGAACTTTTCATCCATTTGAAACGGAAAGAAGTTTTCCAGCAGCTCTTAACGCCAGTAGGTAGGAATCGGGACCAAATCCCATAATCCGGCCGGCCGCTACACCGGCCACATATGAATGATGTCTGAAATTTTCGCGCGCGTACACATTAGTCAGGTGTACTTCTATAGTAGGCAGGCCAACAGCCCGAAGCGCATCAAGAATTGCGACCGAAGTATGTGTATAGCCGGCAGGATTGAGAATGATCACATCCGCCCGGCTACGGGCCTTTTGTATGGTCTCGACAATCTCGCCTTCGTGGTTGGTTTGCACGATTTGGAGTTTCAGCGCCAGTTCCTTTGCCAGTTGCTCCATATCTTGATTAATGTCCTCGAGCTTAAAGGAGCCATAAATCTCCGGCTCGCGAATCCCCAGTAAATTCAGGTTGGGACCGTGAATAACCAGCACTCGGTTCATTTCCAACCTCCCTGTATTTTTACCACAGATAGTCCATGGGATCAACCACCCGGCCGTTTTTCCATATAGTATAATGCAAATGCGGGCCGGTTACTCTGCCGGTTGACCCTGAACGCGCGATCAACTGACCGCGCTTAACTTTCCGGGCTTTGCGAACATTGATTTTACTTAAATGGCCGTACATAGTAATATAGCCATTATGATGATCGATTTTAATGTGCTTGCCAATCGCGCCGCCCCATCCGGCTGCGATTACCGTACCGGCAGCCGAGGCGCCTACCCAGGTTCCCTTAGGGCAGGCAATATCTATACCGTTATGAAATTTAGAAAACCCCAGGACCGGATGAATACGCTTACCCATAAACGAGGTATAACGACCACAAAGAGGCGATCGGAATAAAGCCCGCTTAGAATATAGTTTGCGCATGCTGGCGTCAAGGTAACGGGGTTTAGCGCCTGGAATAAAAATCCACATTCCCGGAATAACGCCCCATTCACGGTTTATGAAGTTGGCAGCCAAAATTTCATTCGCTTCAACCGCGTAGTCCAGCGCAATACCTGAGAGTGCTTCCCCGGATTTAACCATATGCAGAGAACCTCCTCGCGAAGGAAGTAAAATACTCTGACCCGTATAACATACGATTTTTTCCATATAAGGATTGCAGCCCACGATCGTATCCACTGTATATCCCTGCTTTTTGCCGATTTTCCAGAAATTATCTCCTGATTTAATAATGTATTCCCGCAGCGTTACATAATTAGTATTGATAAACATTTGGTAATCTCTAAAACGCCGGCTGGATAAAACATTTTTGGGCTTAGCAACCCGCAGACTTTCTTCTAATTTGTCCAGAAAATGTGCCAGGTCAGGCCGCAGATTAAAACCATGTCCGGAAAAAGCCGCCAGACGTTCAGGTGCAAAAAAATGGCGCCCGGGCTGAAGATACGATATATCTTCAGTTGACAGAGGAAGATTAATTTTAGATTGTATAATACTGTAACTGGCAAAAACCGTCCCTACGGCCAGCACACCCAAAATACATGGGATGTACAAAGCCATGGGCCAGGACCAACCCTTAAAAAGGGCCGGAATTTTACGAAAATAAGGGATAAATCGCTCGGTATGCTTCATAGCCAAGAATATTAGCATGTAAATGAGAGACGGTCTAGGGAAAATTCATTATCGCAATAACACAAGTTTGCCACGCCTTTCCTCTCGGCCGGATTTAATCACATACAAATACACCCCAGATGCCACTTGGGATCCTTGGCGATTTCTAAGATCCCATTCCGCGCTATCGCTCAAATCATCTTTCCGGATAACATTCACCAGTTTACCCGTTAAATTATAAAGCCGGATGACAACTGTTCCGGGCAGGTATTTAAAAGTGACCAAGGACTCGGCTTTATCATCCACCCGAAAGGGATTTGGATAAACCACTACCGAATCCAGGCCGCTAAAAACCGGAAGGGGAGGTGTAATGGTCGAGGTAGGGGTAATCGTCGCCGTTGCGGTGGCACTATAGACCGGCGAAAAAGTCGAGGTCAAAGTAACCGTCGGCGTAACGGTTAAAGTAATCGTCGGCGTAGGCGTGAAAGTAGGCGTAAAAGTAATCGTCGGCGTACCGGTTTGGGTAGGTGTATGTTCTAATGTCGGGGTCGGGGTGGGTATCAGCCATAAATACTCGTAAAGCTTATGGTCCTCAGAAGCCGCAAAAACAGAATTAAGGCCTTCGGACTGGCGGCCTCTTCCTACCGCTAAACCACGCAGACCGCTGGAGGAAGCCGGTCCTATACTGACCCAGGTCCATTCCGTACCATTCCAGGTATATTCATAAGTATGGCCATCGCTGCAACCGGCATAAACTCGTTTTACGCCGTCATTGCGGCCGTCCCCCATAGACAGGCCTCGAATGGGTTTTTCATTACCCGCTGCTTGTCCCATGTCAGTCTTGTTCCAGGATCCGCTCCAAGTAAATTCGTAAACCCGGCCGTCATCATGTCCGGCAAAAACCGAATTCAGCGGGCTGCCAAAACGGCCGGCGCCTACTACCACGCAGTGATAATCATCAGCGCCATTGTCGACCTCGATTCTATTCCAGGAAGACGCTTCATAGGTATATTCATAAAGACGGTTATCTATACACGCGGCGTAAACCCGGTAGACGCTGTCATTACGTCCGATGCCCACTGCGACGTCCTCGATATCATCCGTGGGGGGGGTGCCAATATCCACAAAGTCGTAGTTCAAACCATTCCAATGGTATTCATAAATATAATCGTCGGAATTAGCGCCATAGATGCGCAAACCCTCGGATTCTCCGCGGCCGAATCCAACCGTACAGCGGTAAAAACCATCACCCGCATCAGGACCGCCAAGTCTTTGCCATCCGCTGTTGTAGTAATACTCATAAATCCGGCCGTCCCAGCCACTGCTGTATACCCGCGTTTCACCATTATTGCGACCCTTGCCGACGCTTACCCCGATCAGGTCAGTTCCGGTTGCAACACTTATGGAACCACCCTGCCAGTTCGTCCCGTTCCACCAGTATTCATATAGATACCCGTCATGATTGGCAGCATAAACATAAATGGTATCGCTTCCCTGCCGTCCGGCAGTAACGGTTACGTCCCGGAACCAGTCTGTGCTGCTGCCTACCTGATTAATCTGCCATTCTCCCCAGGCCGGCAGGGAAAATCCAAAAAGCCAGAGAAACCATATAGACCATCGAATTTTTACAAATCTCATACAAAATCCTCATTTATGAAATTATACATTACTTTCACAGCTCATGTTTACTCTTAGCATAGCCTAATCGGCTAGGGTAGTGTTTCCCAGCATCGCCTTGGCGCGGACTCAGAGCGTAAATTTCTCTCCCAAATAAATTTCCCGGGCTTTAGGGCTGGTGGCGAGTTCCTGAGCTGATCCGGAAAGCAGAATCCGGCCTTCATAGAGGATATAGGCCCGGTCGGTAATTGACAAGGTCTCACGGACATTATGATCCGTCAGCATGACTCCGATGTTCCGCTGTTTAAGCTGTTGGATAATTTTTTGGATCTCCAGAACCGCGATGGGATCCACACCCACAAATGGTTCATCCAGTAAAATGAAGGCTGGATCAATCACCAGGGCGCGCGTAATCTCCAAACGTCGGCGTTCTCCGCCGGAAAGCGTATAGGCCTTCTGGCGCCGCAGATGGGAAATACTGAGTTCCTCCAGCAGTTTAGTCAGACGTTTCTCCTGTTCAACGCGGGACAGTTTGAGGGTTTCCAGCACAGCCAGGAGGTTCTCCTCCACCGTAAGTTTCCGAAACACGGACGATTCCTGGGAAAGGTAAGCTATGCCCATGCGAGCGCGGCGATACATGGGCATGGTGGTAATATCCCGGGACCGGCCATTATCCTCCAACATGATCTTTCCGGCATCCGGCTTGATGAGCCCCACCACCATGTAAAAGGTCGTAGTTTTACCGGCCCCGTTAGGTCCCAACAAGCCCACTATTTCTCCTCTTTTGACTTCCACGTTGACCTGGTCCACCACGCATTTCCGATGGTAGATTTTGATTAATTTATGTGTTGAAAGCAAAGCCGGCATTATGGCATCTCCTGTGGGAACTGCCGGGCGTTTTCACCGGTAGACATGAAGACCGCCCGGGCCGATCCCTGTACTTCGTATTTCTGCTGCTTCACATGCAAAGTGATGGTTTTTCCGGTAAGCTTGTCCGGCCCGCGTAAAATCTCCGGCAGAGATTTTTTTTGTCCGGGAACCTCAGTTAAAACCAATACTTGCCGTTCATGATCGTAGGTCATATTCCCGGCCGTGGCCGTAATATTAAGATAATAAACCACTACCTTTTCCCGGGCCTCGGCCGTACCGTGTTCCGCGTTCCATTCCATGCTCCGGCTGTAAATCCGCAGCTGGTTCCCCCGCTCATCCCGGGTCTGCAGGCAAACTTTTTTCTGAATGGTTACCCGGGAAAGATCTTTATCATATTCAAGCTCCCGGGCCGTAACCGTAACATCACGCGTATAATCTTCTAATCGTACTCCCTGGCGTGCCAATGCCAAACCGTCATCTGATCTAACTTCCAGGTAAGGGGTAAAAAGCCAGATTTCATCCTGATTAACCCTGACTTCCCCGCGAAATACCGCCACCTGGCCCTGTCCCCGATAATGCATACGATCCGAGGTAATGTTGACCGGCAGGTCCCCTCCGGGAGTCGCCAGACGTTTATCCGGAGTTTTTATCTCAGTGCTGGTTTTCCGAACCGGGGTCGCCTTTTGCTCCTCAGAAACCGTTGACCTCAAGGCCGGGCCGGACCAAACCGCTCTCCAGGGTGCGCAGCCTCCAACCAAACCCAAGAGAATAATAACCCCGGCTGAAATTAAGCATTTACAGCATTCGCTAAACTAGAGCATGTCGCGTGGTGAGCTCCGTAATCCCGGACGGACCGAACCTTAATTTTAACATCCGCGAGGATCTTAATATTTTTCAATTCCCTGTCCGCCTCCAGTCCAATGCCGGTTAATATGTCCTGTGCGCGCTCAACCGCAACCGGTAAATCGGTTTTGATCAATCCCGCTTTTTGATCCCAATCCAGCCGTTCAGTTCTAAGCGTTGTTCCTTCCTCTGATACCATAACTACATTTTCCTCAGCGCGTATATCCTTGTTATCTGTTTTTAAAAATCCATGACGGGCGGTCAAAGTTGAGACCACGCGCCCCTTTTGCCAATAAATAACCTTGATATCCTGGGCTCGGGCCGCGTGTTTTTTTTCATATATTTGGGCGGTCCGGGCTTCAAATTCCCACTCCGTTTCTCCGGCCCGCGTGGAAACCATGCGGAAACGCTCGAAAAAAAAGGTCGGGACTTCAGAACCCTGCATTATTGGAGCCAAACGAACCGGCGCCGGTTCGCGGGTACAGCCGCCTAAAGTTAAAAATATCACTAATACCCAGAGCCGGTGCAATTTCCCCCTATCCCGCTTCATCCCCGGCTTGCCTGTCCTAATGGTCTTATCAGGGAAAGCCGGGGATGAAGCGGCTAACATATTAAACTTTAACATATTTTACTTCTTTCATTTCCATCACTATCAGTTATAGCTGTAATCATAATTCCTACTGCAAAATCAGGTTTTTTGGAAGAAAAATGATTTAAAGTCCAAAATTTTCCCTTGAACCCCCGGCACAACATGGCATTATAAACTCTCTTGGAACGGTCATAACTTCTAACCAATATCATCCCCACTAAATAGGCATAAGTCTTGTAAGTGTGTAGATTAGTCCGAGGTTTAAATCCTCTTATCTT